>JBPCMH010000407.1:0-3698 GCA_051002495.1 Acidimicrobiales bacterium | reverse complement strand
GTCATGATCGCGATTACCTCCGCTGGTCGTTGGTTGTGAGCGCACTCGCATCAAACGCGAGACACCCCAACGACCGGTGGATGGTCACCTATCCGCGCGACTCCTAACTGGGGTCGTCGTCGGTGTCGTGGTCTGGCGCGGCGCCGAACAGCTCGAGGCACGGCTCCAGGTTCTCGATGACGATGTCGTCGCGCCTCCGCTCGCCCCAGTCGCGTCGCGTCAGCCTCACCTTTACCTGGGTGTCGGGCTCGCCACGGCGGAGAGTGCGCTCTTCGCCGTTCCACTGGTACCCAAGGCCGTCCGAAATTCGCCGCGACGGTTCATTGTCGTGCCAGTAACCGCTCAGTGCCTCCACCGCACCGAGGCCCTCGAACGCCAAATGCAGCATGGCTGCCCGCATCTCTTTGCCAATACCGCGTCCCTGGTGTTCCATACCGATCCAGGAGCCCGTGCCCACCGACCGGAGCTTGGGGAACTCGGTCGCCCCCATGCCCTGCGTGCCGACGACCTCGCCGTCGACCACCACGACGGGATTGAAACTCCATGAGGTCGGCGACCACTCCGCCCTGGCCTTCCACTGAAACGCCAGGATCCCCCGTTCCAGGTCGGGCGACTCGGCATCTGACCAACCCCCGAGCGGCATCCAGGAGGAGTCATGAATGCCGCGACTTCCAACAGCAGCGAGCGCCACAACGTCGTCGTCGGTCGGATACCGAAGTTCGAGCATCGGCGTCCGGACAACGAGATCGAACAGCGGCCAATACGGATGGGGCATACCCCATTTTCACCGGTCGTCATCCGATCCGCACCCGAGTTCTCAGCAGTGTCCCCCCTATCCTGGCCAGGGTGCCCGTCGACGACGACCAGATACCAGACAAATCAGTAGGCAGCGAAGCTCACGGACCCGACGCCGACAAAACCACGACTGAGGGCCGGCGCCAGAAGCCCGCCTCGGGGTGGGCTGGCATTCTCGACGGCCCCGGCAAGGCCATGACCGAGACCGAGCAACGGATCGGGCGGCTCCTCGCGCTCGGCTCCTCGATCTTCTTCATCGCCCTGCACCAGCCATGGGCCGGAGGCGACTCGGCGACGTTCGCCGCTTTCGGGGTCGGGCTCTCCGCTCTCCTGTGGCTCGCGTCCCGGCACGGGAACCGGATCGTCACCGCGGTGGCCTCCTACGGAGTGTTCTTCGGACCTTGGGGTGAGCTGTTCATCGTGGCGGGCATCCCGATCGGCTTCGCCTTCCTGCTCGGATTCCGATCCAGCAAGGAAGCAGGTCAGGCCAGGGCTGCAGCCCGAGCGGCCAACCGGTCCTCCAACCGATCGGCCCCGCAGAAGCGCTCACGCCGACCAAAAAAAAAAAAGGCCGACGAGCCGACTCGCCCATCGCTGCCGGTCACCGAAGCCAATCGCCGGTACACCCCACCGAAGCCCAAGCGGAAGAATCGCTACTGAGTTGGTTGCATCATGGCGCGAGCTCGCGCCGCAACCATTCTCGGGGTCCGGTGTGGCGCCGGACGAGCGTCCGCACGCTCAGGTCATATCCCAAAGCGCGCATGACCTCAACCTCGGTCGCCACCCCAATCACTGCCGAGTAGGTCGAGAGCAAGACCCGCCGCGGATCCCGTTGACGCATGCGTCCCGCGGCCATCTCGTCGGCTAGGAAGCCGGCGGCCCTGGCGATGAGGGGTTCGAGCGCGCTCGCCATGCCCGTCGCGGCCGCGGCCCCAAGCCTCGTGACCTCGCGAAGGAGGTTGAACAAGTCGGGTCGACGGGCGGCGAGCCGGAACACGGCCTTGAGGAGCGCGTCGATGCGGTCCCACCCGTCACCGGCCTGACCGAGCGCCTCATCAAGCGCCGACCCGACCTCGGCCGCGCTCCGATCGATGACCGCTTGCAGCAGCGCCTCCTTGCTGGGGAACCAATAGAGGATCGACTGCTTGGTGATGCCCAACCCGGCGGCCAGGGCGTCGAGCGAGGTCGCCTCATAGCCTCGGGATCCGAAGGACACGAGGGCGGCATCAAGGATGCGCTGCGCGGTGTTTGTCCCCGCTGAGCGGCCGGTCTCCCCGGGTCGGTTGGTGGTCGTCACTTACCAAATGGTAGACAGATGCGGATGATCGCCGACAGCCTGGCGGGCAAACGCATCGCCATCACCGGTTCCACTGGCTTCCTGGGCACCGCCCTGGTCGAGCGACTGATGCGTTCCGTCCCTGGTTGCGAACTTGTGCTCCTGGTGCGTCCGGGCCGACGCCACGACGCCACGGCGCGCACCAAGCGGGAGATCCTCCGAAACGACTGCTTCGACCGCCTCCGCTCCGAACTCGGTGACCGGTTCGATGACGAGATGAGCCGCCGCATCACCGCGGTGGCCGGTGACGTGAGCACCGACGGGCTGGGCTTGTCCTACGCGGACCGGGCCACGTTCACGAGCTGCGACATCGCGATCCACTCCGCCGCGACGGTGTCGTTCGACTCCCCGCTCGATGCCGCAGTTGAGGTCAATCTTCTGGGCGCCTCGCGCGTGGCCCAGACCTTGGCCGCCGAGGGCTCAACCGCTCACCTCGTCGCGGTGAGTACCGCCTACGTGGCCGGTGCCAGGCGCGGCGATGCGCCCGAGTTGCCGCTACCGGAAACCCCGTACGCCACCTCCGCCGACTGGAGAGCCGAGGTTGACGCGGCTCGTCGAGCCCGCGCAGATGCCGACGCCGAGAGCCGCCAGCCAGAGCGGTTGACCCAGTTCCACAAACAGGCCAGGTCAGAGTTGGGGGCAGCTGGCGCGCCGGCACTCGCCGCGAAGACGGAGAGTTGCCGCGACAGTTGGGTGCGCGAGCGCATGGTCGAGCTGGGTCGGGCCCGCGCCCGGTCCCTCGGCTGGCCAGATGCCTACGCCTACACCAAGGCCCTCGGCGAACGGGCCCTTCTCGAACAGCACGGTGAGGTGCCGGTCACCATCGTCCGCCCTTCGATCATCGAATCAGCGCTGTTCGAGCCGAAGCCAGGGTGGATTCGAGGCTTCCGTATGGCGGAGCCGGTCATCATCTCCTACGCCCGCGGCCTCCTGAGGGAGTTCCCAGGCATCCCCGAAGGGACCGTCGACGTGATCCCGGTCGACCTGGTGGTGGCCGCCCTGATCGCGGTCGCCGCTCGCGGCCCACTCGACGAGCCCGATGTCTTCCAGGTCGCCTCCGGCTCCCGCAACCCGCTGAAGTACCACCGGCTGGTCAACCTGGTGCAGGACTACTTCTCGAGGAACCCGCTGTACGACGCCCACGGACAGCCCATTGTCGTGCCCGAGTGGTCGTTCCCGGGCCGAGGCCGCGTGCAGAGTCAACTCGAGCGGGCCACCAAACTGCTCAAGACCGGCGAGAAGATCATGGCCGCCTTGCCGATTCGGGGCGCACGGGCTGAGGTGGCCGGCAAACTCGAGGAGCAACGAGCACAAGCCGAGCGGGCCTTGTCGTATGTCGAGTTGTACGGCGCGTATGCAGAGACTGAAGCCATCTACCGAGTCGATCGACTGCTCGCCCTGTACGACTCACTCGACGCCGCCGACCAGGCCGAATTCCAGTTCGATCCAGCGGTGATCGACTGGGACCCGTTTGTCCAGGAGATCCACCTTCCGTCGGTCTTGACCCAAGCCCGGGTCCGCACCACCCCCGGCAAAAGGGAAGGCCCGACCCGGCACGAACGTGGCC
>JBPCMH010000406.1:0-4109 GCA_051002495.1 Acidimicrobiales bacterium | reverse complement strand
GATCAAGCGCGCCCGCCACGACCTCGTCGATGGCCTCCAACTGCACCCGGGCCACCCGCATGAACTCCTCCATCGGCAACCCAGACCCCAGCAGGCTCAGCAGCATCCGGACGGCGCGCACATCGGCCATGGTGTAGCCGGCCTCATCGCCGAAGCGCCGGGGATGGAGCACACCGGACGCTTCCAGCGACCGCAGCATCGACGGGGGCACGCGGGTTCGCTCGGCCACCTGACGCAGGCTGAGCTGCTCCTCCTCGCCCGGGTCGAGATCAGCCGGCGAGTCGGCTGAGCCGCCGGTAGTTGGGACAATCGGCACGGCGATCGGCTGATCCAGATGCTGGGCGATCATCCGGAGCGACCAGCCTTGGTCCTTGAGCTCCAGGATGAGCTTGACCCGTTCGAGGTGGCTGTCGTCGTAGATCGCCACCCGGCCCTCATGGCGAGGCGGATCGAGCAGGCCCTTGGACTGATAGGAGCGGAGCAATTCGACGGTTACGCCGGCGAGGTCGGCCACCTCCTCCACTCGGTATTCCGCCACTCGATCTCCTGTCGTTGGCTCGCCAGCCGGCTCGATCCAAACCGAGCCGAATCCGTGGTCGGGCCAGAACCCCTGGTCAGAGACACGTCAGACGCTGGCAACAGATCCTTCATTGAAAGGTTAGACGATTGCATTGAAGGATATGACATGGCTGTGTAACCATGTGGGATCCCGCTAGGTCGGACCCCCCGACGTACCTCGAGCTGGGCGGAGGAACCCGTACTCGTGACCATTGCTGTGATTTTTCCGGGCCAAGGTGCTCAAGCACCCTCGCTCGGCACCCCATGGCGCGACCATGCGGCCTGGGCACTCGTCGAGCGAGCCGAGAAGGCCACCGGTGAGGCCCTAGCCGATCTCCTCCTTGACGCGCCCGCCGACACGCTGGCCCGCACTCGGGAGGCCCAGTTGGTGGTCTTCCTCGCTTCGCTTTTGGCCTGGGAGGCAGTGCGCGGCGACCTCGAGACCGATCCCGTCGCCTATGCCGGGCATTCGCTCGGTCAGATCACCGCGCTCGTTGCGGCTGGGGCGCTTCCCTTCGACGACGGCTGCCGTTTGGCCGTGCGCCGGGCCCAGGCCACCCAGGACGCAGCCGACGCCAGACCCGGACGGCTGGCCGCCCTCCTCGGCGCCACTCTCGCCCAGGCCGAGGCCGCGTGCGCCGCCGCTCCTGATGCGTGCTGGGTGGCCAACGACAACGCGCCCGGCCAGGTCGTCATCGGCGGCACTCCGGAAGGTTTGGCTGCGGCCAGCGACGAGGCCAAGCAGCAAGGCGTGAAGCGAGTCATCCCGCTCAACGTCGGCGGCGCGTTCCACACCCCGCTCATGGCTTCCGCGGTCGACGCACTCCGGCCTCACCTGGCCGACTGCGCATTCGTCGACACCACCGTCCCGGTGCTGTCCAACACCGACGCCCGTCCTCATACCGACGGCGCAAGCTGGGCCGTCCGCCTCGCCGATCAACTCGTCACCCCGGTCCGGTGGGCGGCCACGATGCCGGCCCTCATTGAACTCGGCGCGACCACCTTCGTTGAGGTCGGCCCCGGCAGCACGCTCACCAGCATGGCCAAGCGAGCCGTGCCCGACATCACCCTGCGCAACATCGCCACCCCCGGCGACCTGCCCCTTTCCCTGGAGGACTGATGGAAACTGCCCTGCTCGACTCAGGCGAGGAACTCAGCGTCCTCGAACGCGTCATCGTTTCCCCTGGCCTCGGTGTGTTCACGCCCCACGAGCCGTCGGAGGTCACTACCGAAGGCGAGATCGTGCGCGCCGGCCAGGAGATCGGCACCGTGTCGGTATCCGGTCACACCATGCCGGTGCTCAGCCCGTTCACCGGTTTCCTCATGGGCCTCCTGGCCCACCCCGGCGAACGCGTCCGCGACGGCCAGCCTGTGGCCTGGTTGCGGGCGGTCGCCGCGTGACCGGCCAGCCCGGCGCTGTCTTCGCCGGCTGGGGAACCTTCGCGCCGGAGCGGCGCGTCACCAACCACGATTGGGAGCAGACCCTCGACACCACCGATGAGTGGATCGTCGACCGCACCGGCATCAAGGAGCGCCGGTGGGCCGCACCCGAGGACACGACGTCGTCGATGGCCGTCGCCGCCGGTGCCGCGGCCATCAAAGACGCGGGGCTCACACCCGATGACATCGACCTGTTGATCCTGGCCACCACCACGCCCGACCAGATCGTTCCAGCTGCCTCGGCCTTTGTGTCTGACGGGCTTGGGCTGCGCTGCGGTGCGTTCGACCTCAACGCGGCCTGCGCTGGCTTCGCTTACAGCCTGGTCGTAGCTACCTCGATCTTGTCGACCGGCGCGGCGCGCAACATCCTCGTCATCGGGGCCGAGACCATCAGCCGATTCATCAACCCCGAAGACCGAGGTACCGCCATCCTCTTCGGGGACGGAGCTGGAGCGACCGTCGTACAGGCCGGAGCCTCGGGCGCGGGGGCGCCCGGACTCCTGGCCTGGGACCTCGGCTGCGACGGCAGCGCCGCACAGTTCCTCGAGGTGCGCGGCGGCGGCAGTCGGTTGCCGGCCAGCGCCGAGACCCTGGCCGACGGCGACCACTTCGTTCGGATGGACGGCAACGAGATCTTCCGTCGGGCCGTCCGTGCCGTCGTTGGTTCCGCCACCGCCACCCTGGACAAGGCTGGAGTAACCGCCGATGAGGTGAATCTGTTCGTGCCCCATCAGGCCAACGTTCGGATCATCGACGCGATCTGCAGCCGGCTCGACATTCCCGCAGAGCGGACCGTCGTCAACATCGAACGGTATGGCAACACATCAGCCGCCTCGATTCCCCTCGCTCTCGTGGAAGCCCACGAGGCCGGCCGCATCAACGACGGCGATCTGGTGCTTCTTTCTGGCTTCGGTGCCGGGATGACCTGGGCCAGTGCGCTGATCCGATGGGGACGTTCGTGAGCGGCAGGGTCGCGCTCGTCACCGGCGCGTCCGGGGGAATCGGTCGCGCCATCGCCCTCGCATTAGGCGCCTCCGGGCACCGCGTCGTGGCTGGATATGCCGGCAACGCCGAGGCGGCAGAGCAAGTGGCCAAGGAGATCGACACCGCGGGCGGGTCGGCCATGGCGGTTCGCATCGACGTCACCGACCTCACCTCGGTCGACGCCGCGTTCGAGGCCATCGAGGCCGACTGGAGCCCATTCGAAGTCCGCGTCAACAACGCGGGGGTCACCCGCGATGGCTTGGTCATGCGAATGAGCGACGACCAGTGGGGCGACGTGCTGCGCACGAACCTCGACGGCGCCTTTCACACCATCCGGCGCGCTACCCCGAAGATGATGCGAGCCCGCTTCGGACGGATCGTCAACGTCGGCTCGGTTGCCGGGCTCTCCGGCAACGCTGGACAAGCCAACTATTCGGCGGCCAAGGCTGGCCTGGTCGGTCTCAGCCGCTCGGTGGCCCGAGAGTTGGCCAGCCGAGGGATCACCTGCAACGTGGTCGCTCCTGGGCCTATCACCACCGCCATGACCGAGGCCCTAAACGACGATCAGCGAGCCCAGATCGATGCGTCGGTTCCGCTCGGGCGGTTTGGAACTCCAGAGGAGGTCGCCGACACCGTAGCCTTCCTCTGTTCTGATTCGGCTGCCTACATCACCGGGGCTGTCATCCCGGTCGACGGCGGCCTCGGCCTCGGCCACTAGACCAACCTTTTCAATCGCAGCAGTTCCCCCAAGGAGGACCACCACCATGAACCGCGAAGACGTTTTCACCATCCTCAAGTCCTGCGCCGCCGAAGTGCTCGGCGTCGACGAGGCGCAAGTGACCGAGAAGGCCAACTTCAAGGACGACCTCGATGCCGACAGCCTCGACCTGGTGGAGCTCGTGATGTCGCTCGAGGAGAAGCTCGACATCTCGGTTCCGGAAGAGGAACTCGAAGGCGTCGAGACCGTCGGCAACGCCCTCGACCTGGTCGCCGGCAAGGTGGGAGCTGGCGCATGACTGACGATCTCGACCACCGCGGTCGACCCAGGGTGGCCATCACCGGCATGGGCGTCAAGAGCCCAGCCGGCTCCGATGTCGACACGTTCTGGTCAACGATCCGCGCCGCGA
>JBPCMH010000405.1:0-2977 GCA_051002495.1 Acidimicrobiales bacterium | reverse complement strand
CATCAAGGAAGAGATGACGGCGATTCGCGACGAGTTCGCCACCCCGCGGGTGTGTCAGCTGACCTATGACCCGGGCGACATGAACGCCGAAGACTTCATCGACGATGTGCCTCTGGTGATCACCATGACCAAGGCCGGCTACATCAAATCGGTGCACGCGTCGTCGTTCCGGCTCCAGGGCCGCGGTGGCCGTGGTGTGGCGGGGGCGAAGCTGAAAGAGGAGGATCTCGTCACCGAGATCATCCACACCTCGGCCCATGCCTTCCTGCTGTTCTTCTCGAACCAGGGCAAGGTGTACCGGCTCAAGGCACACGAGGCTCCGGTCAAGGAACGAACGGCCAAGGGCACCGCCATCGTCAACCTGCTGCCGCTGGCGTCGGGCGAGAAGATCCAGGCCGTCATCGACACTCGTTCGTACCCCGACGATGAGTACCTGTTCTTCGCCACCAAGAAGGGCCAGGTCAAGAAGACCTCCTTCAGCGAGTACGACAAGAGCCGCCGCGAAGGGTTCATCGCCATCAACCTCAAGGACGGCGACGAGCTGGTCAAGGTCATCCGCACCTCCGGCGATGACGACATCTTCATGGTGTCCCGGTTGGGCATGACCATCCGGTTCTCCGAAGAAGACGTGCGGCCCATGGGCCGCGGCACGGCTGGTGTCCGAGGCATGAAGATGAAGACCGGTGACGAGGTCGTGAGCTGTGATCTGGCCGGCGACGAGGTCGCCATCCTGATCGTCACCGACGCCGGCTATGGCAAGCGCACCCAACTCGACAAGTTCAATCGTCAGGGACGAGGTGGCCAAGGTGTGCGTGGCATCAAGCTCACCGCCCGAAAGGGCTATGTCGTGGCCGCGTTCATGGTCGGCATCGACGACGAGGTCTTCGGCGTGTCATCGGGTGGGGTCACCATCCGGCTGCCGGTCAGGGAGATCTCCTCGCAGGGTCGTGACGCGACTGGCGTCCGCTTCATGAACCTCGACGCGGGTCAGACGGTGGCATCGGTCGCCCCGATCTTGGCTGCCGATGACGAGGGCGACGAAGAGGCCGACGAGGGCTAGCGCCCGCCTACGCACTTCCGCCTACCCACTTCCCCTCTCGCAAGCAACGGTGTCGAGAGGATGCAGAGATGCGCACACGAGGTGTGAGATGTGGTCGGGGACAGCGAATTTTCCGCCGCCCGAAAGGTGGCGCGGGGGGCGATGCCGGACAGGTGATCCCGCTGGTGATCTTGGTCGTGATCCTGGCCGCGGTGATGGCCGTCGGAGCAGGGAGGTTGGCCACCCAGGCGGTGCTGGTCGCGCAAGCCCAGACCGCAGCCGACGCGGCCGCGCTGGCTGGCGCAGCCGCGGGCAGGCCGGCCGCGACCGCGGCGGCGAAAGCCAACGACGCCCGAATCCTGCGATTTGAGGCGTCGGGGAGCGAGGTGGAGGTGGTCATCGAGCGGCGCGGCGCGCAGGCTGTGGCGCGGGCCCGGCGGGAGCGGATCGCCGGTTCGGCGTGGGACCACCCGGGGTAGGCTCCCGAACACCGTGATCCAAGGCCAGCGCGTCCGTCGAGTCATCCGCCAAGTCGACACCTGGTCGGTGTTGCGCGTCTCGGTGTTGTTCCACCTCTCCCTGATGCTGGTGTTCGTGCTGGCCGGGGTGATGCTGTGGTTGGTCGGCTCGCTCTTTGGAGCCATCGACTCGGTCGAGAGCTTTATGGACAGCATCGGCTTCGACGGTTTCACGTTCGTCGGCGGCCAAGTGCTTCGGGGTGTGATCGCGGCAGGTTTGGTCCTCGTGGTGCTCGGCTCTGGCGCTGCGGTGTTGTCGGCGGTGCTGTACAACCTGATCGCCGATGTCGTCGGTGGTATCGAGCTCAGCGTGCTCGAAGAGGTCGCCGTGCTTGAGCCCGATCTCCTGCAGATCGTTGACCCGGAGCCGGTGGACCCCGAGTCGGAGGTACCCGAGTCGGAAGTACCCGAGTCGGAGGTACCCGAGTCGGAGGTACCCGAGCCGGCCGACCGGGAACTTTCCGGCGACTCGGCCTCGAGCAATGGTGCATCGACCACCGAGAGGCCGCCGCCCCAGCCTGTCCCGAACGGGTGGGGCACCACCGCTTGGCAGCCGGAGCCAGCGAGCGCGCTGCCGCCGGCGGCCGACCCCGCGCACGGCTCGTAACCCCAAAGGGCAGTCGCTATCCTTGGCCGACCCAAGGGGCTATAGCTCAGTCGGTTAGAGCGCAGCACTGATAATGCTGAGGTCGAAAGTTCGATTCTTTCTAGCCCCACGATGAAGGCTCTCCGCCGTGCCCTGCTCGCCCTCCTGACCGCGGGTTTTGTCGCGGGGGTGCTGCGCCTTCGCGGCAAAGGCGGCGTTCCACCGCAAAAGGGCGGTTGGCGCGAGCTCGACGGCCCGGACCTGCGGTAGGTCGACGTGCGCGCCGTGTTGGTGGGGGCCGGGGTCACCGGAGCCCGTGCCGCCCGCCAACTCATCAGCTCCGAGGGTTTCGAACACCTCGTGGTGGTCGACGACGACCGGCAGCGCGCCGCCGATGTGGCGGCGTCCCTCGGTGAACGGGCCCAGGCCACCGACTGGCGGCCCGACCTGCTCGACGGGCGCGACGCGGTGCTGATCGCTACGCCGGGCAATCACCGCCCCGTGGCCGAAGCAGCCCTGGAGCGCGGCGTCCATGTCGTGTCGGTGGCCGACAGCATCGATGAGGTGCGGGCGCTGCTCGCGCTCGACGCCGAGGCTCGCGAGCGTGACCTGGTGATCGCCGTCGGCGCTGGGTTCTCGCCCGGCCTGTCGTGTGTCCTGGCCCGTCACGCGGCCGGCGACTTCTCGAGCGTCGACGAGGTGCACGTGGCCCACGTCGGCACCGGCGGCCCGGCCTGCGCCAGGCGACATCATCGGGCGCTGGCCGCATCGGCCATCGACTGGCGCGATGGAGGATGGCTGCGACGAGCCGGCGGCAGCGGCCGCGAGTTGTGC
>JBPCMH010000404.1:0-11792 GCA_051002495.1 Acidimicrobiales bacterium | reverse complement strand
TGGCCGAGGAGTTGGCCCCGGGCCGCGAGTAGGTGGGGTCGCTGCACGGCCGACTCACAGGGGTCCTCGAGGCCTCCTCGATGCTCACCGGCGGAAGCCCGGCCGTGTCACGGCAAGCACCGGCCGTGCCAGTCCCGCAGAAGGCCAACGCGTCGGCGGAGTCGCCAGCGTCGGAGCAGCCGGCAGGGGACGCGAATGCGCCGGGCGAGAAGCCGCCTGCCGAGCAGGTGCCGAGCCAGCGCCCTCCGGTGCAGGCCCCCGTGCTCGAACCCGATCTGCCCACGCTGATCGGGTCGCGGCACCGGCTCCCGTCGGCCTCCGATTCCGGACCGCGGCAGGGATTTCGGCCGCAGGCACCGGCTGCCCGTGCACCAGAAGATCGCGACGACGACAAGGAAGCGCTCGGGTCCGACGACCGGCGCTGGGGAAAGATCACGCGAATCTTCCGTCGGTGAATGCCGCGCGACGCGCGCGTTAGGTTGTGCCACCGAGCAAGGGGGACATCCAATGCGTGTAGCGCTCACCGTCGGCGACTTCCTGCAACGGGCCGACACCGTCTATCCGGATCGAGTTGCTGTCGTCGACGAGGCCGATGCCGTCGGCGCACTCGGTTCCATCACCTACGCCAGCCTGCACCGGCGGGCGAGGCGAATGGCGGCGACCCTCGACGACATGGGGTTGGCCGCCGGCGATCGGGTGGCCATCGTGTCGCCGAACGCGGCAAAGATCGTGGTTGCGTTCTTCGGCGTGAGCGGTTTCGGGCGGACGGTCGTGCCCGTGAACTTCCGCTTGAACGCCGAGGAGGTGAGCTACATCGTCGAGCACTCTGGCGCCAGCGTCCTTCTCGTCGATCCTGAGCTCGATGAGTCCCTCTCGGGCGTCGGGGCCAAGGAGCGAATCCTTCTCGACGGGGTTGCCGACGCCGCGCTGTTCGCGGACGAGGAGGCATCGCCCGCACCGTGGGAGGGTGACGAAACGGCAACCGCGAGCATCAACTACACCTCTGGAACCACTGCACGTCCGAAGGGAGTGCAGCTCACTCACCGCAACCTGTGGCTCAACTCGGTGACCTTCGGCTGGCACGCCGGCGTGAATGACCGTGACACCTACCTCCACACGCTCCCGATGTTCCATTGCAACGGATGGGGTATGCCGTACGCCCTGACCGCGATGGGCGTCTCGCAAGTGGTCATGCGCAAGGTCGATGGCGAGGAGATCCTGGCCAGGATCGAACAGCACGGGGTCACCTTGCTTTGCGGCGCCCCGGCGGTGGTGGCGGCGATTCTCGATGCGGCCGCGGCGAGACGCGAAGCGGGCCGCGAGGTGCCCGGTCGAGACACGGTCCGCATGGTGGTCGCGGGGGCGCCTCCGCCGTCGAGCACGATCGAACGGGTCGAAGCCGAGCTCGGCTGGGAATTCATGCAGATCTACGGTCTCACCGAGACCGCACCGCTCCTCACCATCAACCGCCAGCGCGCTGAGTGGGATGACCTGCCCGCCGCGGAACGGGCCAGGTTGTTGTCGCGAGCGGGCGCGCCAGCCGTTGGGGTTCGAATCAAGCTCGACGAAAAGGGCGAGGTTCTGGCCAAGTCGAACCACGTGTTCGAGGGCTATTGGGAACAGCCAGAGGCAACCGCCGACGCGCTCGAGGGCGGTTGGTTCCATACCGGGGATGGGGGTTATCTCGAAGACGACTACGTGGTAATCGCCGACCGGAAGAAGGACGTGATCATCTCCGGCGGAGAAAACGTCTCCTCCATCGAGGTTGAGGACGTCATCTACCAGCATCCCGCGGTGGCCGAGGTCGCGGTGATCGGCATCCCGGACGAGAAGTGGGGCGAGACGGTCCACGCCTTGATCGTTCTTCGTGAAGGTCAGCAGGTGAGCGAAGACGAGCTGCGTGATCACTGCCGAGAGCGGATGGCTCACTACAAGTGCCCTACGGCCTTCGAGATCCGCGACGCTTTGCCACGCACCGCCACCGGCAAGTTGCAAAAGTTCAAGTTGCGCGCCCCGTACTGGGAGGGCCGCGAGCGTCAGATCAACTGAGACCCGGCGGACGCTGATCGGGGGCTCCACCGGGGCCAAACCCGTGGGCCGATAACGTCGGCCGCCCGTCCCCCCGGAGCCGCAGATGGCCGTGCCTGATCGGTCGATCGACAAGGAAATCTTGCGCCTTGCCGTCCCCGCTTTGGGTGCGCTCGGCGCGGAGCCGCTCTACGTGCTCGTCGATACGGCCGTGGTTGGTCATCTCGGGACACCGCACCTCGGCGGCCTCGGTGTGGCCGCGTCGGTCCTCACGACGGCCTTCTTCCTGTTCAACTTCTTGGCCTACGGGACCACCGCGGCGGTCGCTCGGTTGTTTGGCGCGGGCCGCCATGTCGGGGCGGCCGAGCAAGCGGTGCAGGGAGCATGGCTGGCGGTGGCCATCGGCACCGTCCTGAGCATCGTCGGGGTGGTCCTTGCTCCGGCCGCGGTCAGCGCGATGGGAGCAGGACCGCTGGTGCGCCCCCATGCCGTGCTGTACTTGACGGTCTCAGCGTTGGGGGCTCCTGCCGTACTCATCGCGCTCGTCGGCGTTGGCTATCTGCGCGGGATGCAAGACACCAAGACCACGCTCGTCGTGGCACTTGGATCGAATCTGGCGAACCTGCTCATCGAGATCGTGTTGATCTTCGGGCTTGGGATGGGCGTCGGCGCGTCGGCCGCGGCGACTGTGGTGGCGCAGTACGCGGCTGCGATCGCCTATCTCGTCCTGATTCGTCGGTCGGTCTCAGCCTCGGCTATTTCGCTCCGGCCGGTGTGGCGGCAGATCCGCGTGCTCATCCGAGTCGCCCGCGATTTGTTCATTCGGACGGGCTCGTTGCTGGCCGCACTGGCCGTGGCAACCGCAATGGCGTCGCGGATGGGGGCGGTCGCCATCGGCACTCACCAGGTCGCATTTCAGGTCTGGAGCTTCCTGGCCCTTCTCCTCGATGCCCTGGCCATCGCGGGCCAGGCCATGGTCGGCCGATTCTTGGGCGCGGGCGACGCCGACCGGGCGGTCAGGGCCGGCCGCCGCATGCTGCAGTGGGGCGCGGTTGGGGGGATTGGAACGGGCCTTCTGGTCGTGGGGGCCCGGCCGTTCGTCCTTCCGCTCTTCACCTCGGATCGAGAAGTCATCGAACTCGGGTTGTCCGTCCTGCTGATTGTCGCCGTCATGCAGCCGATCAACGGCGTTGTCTTCGTGCTCGACGGGTTGCTCATCGGCGCGGGCGACCTGCGCTACCTGGCGGGCGCGATGGCCGCGAGCAGCGTCACGTTCATCCCCCTGGCCATTGCCATCCGAATGAGTGGGCGCGGCCTGGTCGCCCTGTGGGGTGCCGTCTGCATTCTGATGCTCACCCGGCTCGCAGCGTTGGCGTGGCGTTGGCGATCTCGGCGGTGGGTCGTCGTCGGCAGTGGGCCGTAACGGCGCTGGCCACACCGAGGGTTGAGAAGACCGCTCCCGGGGAACACCGGTAACCAT
The DNA here is from genome assembly GCA_051002495.1 of Acidimicrobiales bacterium. Classification (GTDB taxonomy): domain Bacteria; phylum Actinomycetota; class Acidimicrobiia; order Acidimicrobiales; family CADCTF01; genus JBPCMH01. Next base: position 8,284 of record JBPCMH010000404.1, on the reverse strand, counting down.
GCTGCTGATCATTCTCATCATCCTCATCCTGGTGGCCTTCGGTGGTGGCTTCGGCTACGGCGGTGGGGCATACCGGGGACCAGGTATCGGGTTGGGGGGCATCCTGCTGGTTGTCCTCCTTGTGTTGTTGTTTACCGGCGCGTTGTAACGGGCAAACGCCGCTTGGCGCGCCATGATGGGCGGTCATGACCGAAACCGTCCGCTTTGAGACCAGCGGCCCCGTCGCCATCGTCACCATCGATCGACCGGAGGTCCGCAACTCCGTCGATGGGCCCACCGCGTCGGCCCTCGCCGATGCTTTTCGGACCTTCGAGGGTGACGACGACCTCGCAGTGGCGGTTCTGACCGGCGCGGCCGGCACGTTCTGCGCCGGCGCTGACCTGAAGGCAATCGCCGAGGGGCGCGGCAACCGCGTGACCGACGACGGGGACGGTCCGATGGGTCCGTCACGCATGGTGTTGAACAAGCCGGTCATCGCCGCGGTTGAAGGCCACGCAGTCGCCGGCGGTCTCGAGTTGGCGTTGTGGTGCGATCTCCGGGTCGCGGCCACCAATGCCGTGTTCGGCGTGTACTGCCGCCGCTGGGGCGTCCCGCTCATTGACGGTGGAACCGTGCGACTCCCGCGCCTCATCGGTCACAGCCAAGCCATGGACCTGATTCTCACCGGCCGCGGCGTCGCGGGGGAGGAGGCGAGGATGATGGGGTTGGCCAATCGCTTGTGTGAGCCAGGCGAGGCCCTGCGTGAGGCCGTCGCGTTGGCGAACGATCTCGCGGAGCTCCCGCAGCGATGTCTGCGCTCGGACCGCGAGTCAGCGTATGAGCAGTGGGACCTTGACTTCGCCGCAGCGATGCGACGGGAGACCGAACTCGGCCTCGACGTGATCCGGTCGGGCGAGACCCAATCGGGCGCCGCCCGTTTTGCAGGCGGCGCGGGCCGTCACGGTCAGCCGAACTGACCTCGCGATGACCGCGTTTCGCAAAAAGTTTGAAATTTCTTTTGGGGGTACCGCGACGCGATCTTCGTCGCACAACGTGGCGAGAACAGTTCCGTCGAAGGGGAGAATGGCGGAGCGCTGAGCGAGCGGCTCAAGTTGGATCGGTTCGGGTTCGGCCACCGAAACCGAGTTGCGGAAGCGGTCGTCGCCGGTCAAGCGGACGGCAAAACTGGCGGCCAGTTTCACTGTGGCGATGACGGGCGCGGTAGCGAGGCCCGGCCATGTGCTCGTCCAATTTCCATGCACCCCTGTGACGCCGATTTCAATGCGAGCCGACGTCGAAGGGCGCGAAAACCCTTGATTTCTATGACTCGATGCGCAAACTTGGGTTGCCGTCGCTGACCGTGAGCGTGCCAGGCAAGCCCAGCATTCCGATCGGGTCGCGGCCGCCGGTCTTCATTTTCAATCGGATGATGGCGCCCTTGTGCTCGCCGGTCACGATGGCCAGCTCGAGCTCGGCGGAGGACGGCTGGTCGGTGTCGGTGACCGCGTCGATCACGAAGATCTCGAAGGTTCCGTCTGGCAACTCGGGCACGGCGCGAGCCTTGCAGACGCGCGCGTTCGTCGGCGCACGCCACGCGTGCGCGGCGGTCTCAACCGTTGCGCGATAACCGAAATGCTTGACCTGAGCGCCGAAAAGCTCTTTGCTTTTGAAGAACTTCCCCAACCTGCCCAGGAGGTAGCGGTGAACAAGAGCGAGCTCATTGACAAAGTTGCTGAGAGCTCAGGTCTCACGAAGAGCGAAGCCGAACGGGCGGTGGCTGCGTTCACCGACGTCGTCATCGGCACGGTGAAGACCGGAGACAAAGTGGCGATTCTCGGATTCGGGACTTTCAACCCGAAGTCGAGGGCCGCAAGGACCGGGCGCAATCCGCGCACCGGAGAGCCAGTGCAGATCAAGGCGTCCAAGAGCGTCGGCTTCACTGTCGGATCCGCGTTCAAGGAGGCACTCAACAGTTAGAGCGAACTTGATCGCACGGACCGGCCGGCTTGCGGCCGTCACGACGCAACAACAACAACAACCAAAGAACCAGCTACCCCGAAAGGCGAACACGACATGAGCCCAGCTGCCAAGAAGGCCGCACCGGCTGCCAAGAAAAAGAAGAAGGCGGCTGCCAAGAAGCGCCCCGCGGCGAAGAAGTCCGCGGCCAAGAAGTCAACGGCGAGAAAGTCGACCGCGAAGCGTAAGTCCGCAGCCAAGAAGGCTCCGGCAAAGAAGCGGTCGGCTGCGAAGAAGTCGACGGCCAAGAAGGCCACCAAGAAGCGGGCCACGGCCAAGAAGTCGACGGCCAAGAAGGCCACGAAGAAGCGGGCCACGAAGAAGAAGGCTCCGGCCAAGAAGCGGTCGACTGCGAAGAAGGCCACCAAGCGCAAGTCGGCGGCCAAGAAGGCTCCGGCCAAGCGCAAGTCGGCAGCGAAGAAGGCTCCGGCCAAGCGCAAGTCCGCAGCGAAGAAGGCCGGCGCCCGTAGGCGCTAGTTGCGAGGTCCTGCGACCACGCATCCGTGCAAACGTGAGAAGGGGCCCTCAGGGGCCCCTTCTTCGCGCGCCACAACTCTCGCCTACGGGGCGGGCGGCCCCAGCGGGCTAGAGGCGGTCGATGCGCTTGAAGGACTCGCCGCGCTCGATGCCAGCCAACGCGCCGTGCTCGGCGAGGCGCGCCTCGATCCGGGTCCGGAAGGCGGCGACCTCGCTCTGGTCCTGGTCTTCGCCGATGCGCATGGTGGTCTCGAACTGGCTGCGGTGCGACAGCAGTGCCGCGATCTTTGCGTCGACGGAGCCGCTCACATCCTCGACGTGGTCAGCCTCGTCGGCTTCCCACAGCAGCATCGTCGTGGGCCGGTGCGGCTCGATCTGCTGCTCGGGGAAGAACAGCGGATCCCGCGCGGCGACGACGCCATCTGTCAACAGGAACCCCGCGTTGCGGTGATCGGGATGGATGCGATACCGCTTCCACGGGTCATGACCCAAGACCACCTCTGGTTTGAAGTGGCGGATCCAGTAGGCGATCTCCCACCGCTGTCTCAGTCCGGCTTCCAGTTCGCCGTCGGGCCACCCGAGGAAAGCCACGTCGCCGCGGCCACCAAGGGCAACCGATGCGTCGCGCTGCTCACCCTGTCGGACTGCGACCAGATGTGCCGGGTCTTGGTCCGCGTCCCACGACCCCTTGGAGCCGTCGGTGCACACCACGTGGAAGATTTCGCAGCCGGTCGCGGCCCACTTGGCCAGGGTTCCACCAGCACCGAACTCCACATCGTCTGGGTGAGCGCAGACGGCAAGGGCGCGGCTCGGCGTCGGCAAGTTGGTGGTGGTCACGGATTCTCCTGTCGGCGATCAGGGACGGGCGGCAAAATCGTCAAGGTCGGCCGGCACGTCGATGTCCCATGCGAGGTCGCTTGACCGCACGATCCGGGTCGCAAGGCCGGCCGCGTGGGAGACGCTGATGTGCCTCTCGAACGACCCGGGACCGTACGAAAAGGCGAACGGCGAACTGGTCGGAACGCAGATTACGTTGGTGCCGTCATCCCTCCGATCGGGGACGAGGGTGACGCCATCAAACCCAGTCAGGGTGGCGAGGCCGGATGCCAGCGGCAGGTCGGCGTGCGCGACGATCACCTCGGTCGCTCCCATCTGACGCAGATGATCGACGCCATGCTGCACGGCTCCGTTCAAGCCGAGCCCTGGCGTCCAGACCACCGCCGCGTGGCGCGCCGTCGCCCAGTCCGCAACGCCTTCGTCGTCGCAAGCCACCCACACCGGTAGGGGAGCGGCGGCGGCAAGCACACCAGCCGCCATTGATCTGGCCAACTCAGCTCGCGCCGCCGGGTCGAGCGACGACGCCAAGCGGACCTTGGCGTCGGCGAAGGCCTTGACGGGGACGAGGACAGCCGCGCCGCTCACGCGGTGGAAGTCGGATGCGGGCACCGGATCAGTGTACGGGCGCAGACCAACACCGCATCGCCCGCGGTCGACGTTTCCTGACCAGCGTGCGGTTGGTCACAACTAGGGTGACCGCGATGAAGAAGGTCGCGGTCATCGGCGCAGGATCCTGGGGAACCGCGGTGGCGTGCATAGCCGCAGCCCACGCGCCGTCCGTGTTGTGGGCGCGCGACGCCGACCTGGCCGACTCGATCAACCGCGACCACCGCAACCCCCGTTACCTGCCTGACCTCCCGCTCCCGGCGGGTCTCACCTCGACCTCGGAGCTAGCCGAGGCGCTCGACGGTGCAGACGTGTGCGTGATGGGCGTCCCGTCCCATGGCTTCCGTGAGGTGTTGACCGCCGCGGTGGATCATCTCGGTGCTGGGGTCCCGATCGTCAGCCTCACGAAGGGGTTGGAGCAGGATTCGCTGCTGCGGATGACTGAGATCGTCGCCGAACTCGCTCCCGGTCATCCGACCGGCGTGCTCACCGGGCCCAACCTGGCCAAGGAAGTTGTCGCCGGCTACCCAGCGGCGTCCGTCGTCGCCATGACTGACACGTCGGTGTCGGAGCAACTGCAGACGCTGTTCTCGACCGACAGCTTCCGGGTCTACACCAATCCCGACGTGGTTGGCTGCGAGGTGGCAGGCACGCTCAAGAACGTGATTGCCATCGCCGCGGGTATGGCCGACGGCATGGGCTTCGGCGACAACACCAGGGCCGCGCTCATCACGAGAGGCCTCGCCGAGTTGACCCGCCTTGGCGTTGCACTCGGCGGGCAACCCCTGACGTTTAGCGGCTTGGCCGGCATGGGTGACCTGGTGGCCACCTGCATCAGCCCGCAGAGTCGGAACCGATCAGTCGGAGAGGAACTAGGGAAGGGCCGATCGATCGAAGAAATCATCGCCGAGATGAACATGGTCGCCGAGGGCGTGAAGAGTTCAAAGGCTGTTGTCGCGCTGGCGGCGAGGCACGGACTGGAGATGCCGATCGCCGAGCAGGTCGTGGCTGTGATCCACGAGGGTCGGTCGGCGCGCGATGTCATCCCCAACTTGATGGGACGAGAGTCAAGGCCCGAGCTTCACGGCATCGCCGACGAATGAGCATCAAGACCTGGCTGATGCGCCGGGCGCTTGGTCGCTTGCGGATCACCGACGACATTGTCAGGTACCTCACGACCTTCCAGCGTCTTGGAGAGAAGATCGAGGTAGAGATGCCCAGCGAGTTGCTACCCGTTGGCGCTCGCACGGTGTTCCGGGCTGTGCGCACCCGGGCCGCGGCCCAACTCGGCCCGAGCTGGGTTTGGCCGTACTGGCTCGAGCAGCAACTTGATCCGGGCTCACCGTCGTTCGTGCCGCGTGGGCACCTACCCGTCACGACCAACGTGACCCACCGCAACTGGACAGCGGTCGGCGCGGTCGGCACGGTGCACGAGGGCATCGTCGACGCCAGAGGGTTGGTCACGCCATGGTTCGACGGATGGTCACTCGACTGGTGGGTCGGCGCAGACGACCGATGGCACCTGCCGTCGCGAGACGGCGGCGTTCGACAGGGCCTCGTTGAGGACACGCCGGTAGTCGAGACTCTGATGCGTATCCCAAGCGGCGATGCCAGGCAGCGGGTCTACGGCATCCCCGGCGATCCTCCGATGGCGATCGTCGAGATCACCAATCAGTCGCCTGTGCCCGTCGCCATCGCGTTCGCCGTTCGGCCCTACAACCCCGAGGGGTTGGCTGTCGTGGAGCGGATCGCCTTGTCAGGTGCGACCGTTACCGTCGACGGCCGGCCCGCCCTCTTCCTGCCGCGGGAGCCGGCCAAGGTGGCGGCCTCGACGTTTCATGACGGCGACTCCGCTGGCATCGTCATGCGGGGCGAGGCAGGCGACTCCTTCGACAGCGTGAGGTGCGAGGCAGGCATGGCCCAGGCCGCCTTCGTGTTCCCTCTGCCCCATACTGCGACCCTCCGAGTCGCGCTCCCGCTGAACGCGCCAAGACGGACACGGCGTCGTGGGCTGGTGCGCCGACGGATCCGAAAGGCAACCGGACTCCCGTCGCCGCTACCGACCTCAGACGAGGTAGCGAAAGGCTGGCAGGCGCAGACCAGACGGGGGATGCGCCTCGATCTACCTGAGGGACGCATCGCTCAAGCGGTCGAAGCAAACCGTCGGTTCCTCTTGCTGTTCCACGACGGCGACGACATCACGCCTGGTCCGTACACCTATCACCGCTTCTGGTTCCGCGATGCGGCCTACATGCTCGGCGCCATGGACCGCTTCGGGTTCCACGCGGAGAGCAGCGAGGTCCTTGCCACGTTTGCGGGCCGCCAGCGCGTCGACGGCTTTTACTTCAGCCAGCGACAGGAGTGGGATGCCAACGGGGCCGCTCTGCACGCCCTGGCTGAGCACTGGCGACTCACTCGCGATGACAGCGTGCTCGACGCCGAGACCATCGCCCGCGGCGTCCGCTGGATCGAGCGGAAGCGTCGATCGCGCAGAAAGCGGAAGGATCCGGCTCTCGACGGGCTCCTGCCGGCCAGCATTTCGGCGGAGCATCTCGGGCCGTTCGACTATTACTACTGGGACGACTTCTGGTCGGTCCGCGGCATGCGGGATGGGGCGTTCCTCCTGCGCCAGATGGGCCAGATCGAGGCGGCCGCGGCTATCGATGAACAAGCGGAGGCCTTCTGGGCTGATGTGCTTCGCTCGCTCGACCTGGTCGCCACGAAGTTGGGCACGGCCGCCATCCCGGCCGGACCACGGCGTCGCATCGATGCCGGCAGCATCGGCTCGCTCGTGGCTTGCTCCCCCCTCGGTCTGCTGCCCGCCGACGACCCTCGCATTGAGGCAACGGCGCAGACCATTCGCGATCAGTTCTGCATCGGTCCTGCTTTTTTCCAGAGCATCAGCCACACCGGGCTCGGCACATATCTCACGCTGCAGCTCGCGTTCATCGAGCTCGAGAAGGGTGACCGCCGCGCTCTCGACCGCTTGCAGTGGATGGTGGACGCGGCCACCGACACGTTCACGTGGCCGGAAGCGATCCACCCGCAGATCGACGGCGGGTGCATGGGCGATGGACATCACGGCTGGGCCGCGGCCGACTTCCTCAACTTCGTTCGCCAGATGTTGGTCCGTGAGGTCGACGGACACGAGTTGTTGTTGTGTTCGCTGTTGCCCGACGCCTGGCTGGGGCAGCCGCTTGAGGTTGTCGACGCCCCCACGCACTTCGGGCTGCTGTCCTTTGCCGTCAGATGGCATGGGGAGCGCCCGGCGCTGTTGTGGGATCTCCGCCGCCACGCCGACCTCGCGGGGCAGGACATCACCATTCGGGTTCCGGGCCTCGACCCCGCTTGGTCAACGATCGAGGATCGCGGCGACGCCCTGTTGGCGGCGCCAGCTGACGCCGATGTCTCATCGACGCCTCCTCCCGGCGAGTCGTTCAGCTAGGCGGCCGTGGCCGATCAGCAGCCACCTGGACTGACCCGTCGAAGTTCGGCGCTGGCCCTGTCGGCTCGCTTCACCGACGAACTGGGCAGCGGCGTGTTTGGCGTGCTGAGCCCGACCCTGCTGAGGGTGTTCGGGCTCGACCTGGTCGGACTGGCGCTGCTCAACCAGGTGTTGTTCTGGGTGGCGCTCGTGGTGGAGCCGATCGTGTCGCTGTTGATCGATATCCGCTCACGCCGCGGGCTGCTGGTGTGGGGGAGCGGCTTCGTCGCGTTCGCTCTTCTCCTCATGGGTGGTGCGACCGGCTATGCACTGCTCCTGGTCGGGTTCGCCGCGTACGGCGTCGGCTCCGGTCCGCTGGCCCACACCGCCGACGTTGTTCTGATCGAGGCTGGTGGCGCGGACGCTGATCGCCTCTTTGCCCGGGCCACGTTCTTCGACGGACGCTCCAAGCAGTTCCCGGTCGCGCTGGCGCCATCTCGGCCATCACCACGCTTACGCCGATCGTGTCGGTGCCGATCATGGTCGGCCTCCTAGGCGACTGGGTGGGGCTGACCGCCGCGTTGGCAGTCGTCGGGCCGCCATCCGCGCTGGCGCTGGCTGTTGTTGCTCGCTGGGCCATGTCGGCCGACCCTGGCCGCGACTGAGCGCGCCGCACGGTCGCGTGTCGGCTAAGAGCGCTCGCGGCCGCGGGGCTTGGAGGCCGGCGTGCGTCTAGGGGCCCGCCGGGCGTTTGGCGGCCCCGGCGTTTTAGGGGCCGCGGGGGAGCAGGATGAGGGTGAGGGCGGCGATGATGTTGGCCGCGGCCCTATGCCAGTCGCGTCCGGCTTCGGCCGTCAGCGAAGCTTCTCGTCGGGTCTTGACCCCGTGACACACCTCGCATCGGGGTCTGAGCTCGTCGAGCCGGGTGTGGCGGGTGATCGCGTA
>JBPCMH010000403.1:0-4751 GCA_051002495.1 Acidimicrobiales bacterium | reverse complement strand
CATCAGAGCGTCGCGATGATCCCTCGCACCACAGGTATCGAGTTGACCACCCAGCGGCTCGTCCTGAGGCCCCTCCGAATAGACGATTGGGAGGACTGGCGCACCGTCAGACAGCGCTGCGAGGCGTGGCTCCTGAAGTGGGAGCCTCGCTTGCACCCCGGTTACCCGGATCCCACCAAGGACCGTCGGGCGTTCGGCGCCCGCTGTGGAGCCCGCGACCGCGAACGCGAGCTCGGCATCGGCTACGGGTTCGGGATCTTCGTCGAGGGCGACTTCTGCGGCGAGATCAACATCAACAGCATCCAGCGGGGACCATTCCAGAACGCCTACGTGGGTTACTGGATTGACGAGGAGAAGGCCGGTCTGGGCTACATGCCGGAGGCGGTGGTGGCCATCATCCGGTTCGGGCTTGAGGAGCTCGGCCTCCATCGCATCCAGGTCTCGATCATCCCCCGCAACGTGGCCAGCCGCAGAGTGGTGGAGAAGCTCGAGCTCCGGGAAGAGGGCGTCGCGCTTCGGTACCTCGAGATCAACGGCATCTGGGAAGACCACGTTCGCTACGCCATCACGGTTGAGGAGTGGAAGGAGCGCGGGCCGGCCTACAAGGCGGCCTGGCTCGACTGACTCCGACGTTGGCCAGGCTGCCGGCTCTCCCGCTCGGACGAACGCTCGGTGCGCCCTTGGTCAGCCGAGGATTGACTGGAGAACGGCGGCGTTGGCGGTGTCCTGCACCAGGTAGATCAGGACAGCGGCGACCACCGCCACCGCGACCCAGATCAGCCAACCGGTTCCGCCGCCGGGGTGCTGCTCGAAGGCTGCATCGAGCACCGTCGGGGTGCCGGCGTCGACGGTGACGCTGAACGCTCGCCGCTTGGGCGAGCCGGAGACCTTCTGCACACCTCGGACGCCGAGCTTCACCACCGCGTTGTCTCCGGGCGCGAGCTCGATGACGGCCGGCTTGATGTTGAAGGCCAGCGCGGCGTCCGGGTCTTCCGCGCTGATCTCGGTGGTGACCGTCGAGTTGCCCGTGTTCTGAATCTCGATGCGGTGTTCCGATTTGCCCTTGCCCCTGGAGGTCTTCGGCACGATCTTTGCGTTGATGGCCGAGAAGCCGGCGATCTGCACCGTGCCTTCCTCGACCATCGAGAACTCCGGGTCCTCCTGTGACGACACCATGGCCCCGAAGACGATCGCGCCAGCGCTGACGTCACTTGAGCGGGGCGGTGAAAACGTGACCATGATCGCTCCCTCTGCGCCGGGAAAGAGCGAGATGCTCGCCGGGGCGATGGAGGCCCATGCTGCGGCATCACCCAGCACGGTGCAGGTGAACTGATCGACCACCGAGCCCGTGTTCCGGATGCGGACTTCGGCCGTGGCCGCGCCGCCCGGCGGAGCCGAAACGATCGGCGTGGTCAAGACGATCTGGGCGCCCATGGGTCAGGCCTTTCTCTGGTCGGTCATGATTCCCTGACAACCGCAGGTGAGTGTTGGAAAAAGTTCTCGACGTCGCGCTCGTAGCGGTAGGTCGGTTCGTGGTCTCCGACGGTGTTTCTGAGACGAACGGCGGCCGCGTACTGCTCGACCGCACCGGCTGAGGTGAAGCGGTAGGAAAACCCAGCCCGCTTGAGCCTCCGGTTGTCGACGCCTCGCCCGTAGCGGAGCAGGTCCATCATCTCGGGCGGGAAGTCGAGGAGGTTGAAGCGGTTCAGCGGCGTGAGCAGCGGCACCGTGAAGAACGGTGACATCGGGACGGTCGGGCGCCCGCAGATCGAGATGACTTCGCTCCATGGCAACTTGCCGTCACCGGCCACGTTGTAGACGCCGGGAAGCTCGTTGCGCATCACGAACTCGATGCTCCGCACGACGTCGTTCTCCTCCACGAATTGCATCAGCGGATCGAAGCCAAGGATCGAAGGAGCCGCCGGAAGGTTGAGCGCTTTCGAGATCGGCGTGACGATCTCGGTGCCGAGGACGTTGGCAAACCGCAGCAGCGTGACGCTGACGTGCGGGTTATCTTCGGCGAAGTCGCGCAGGTAGCCCTCCACCTCGAGCAGCGAGCTCTCGACCGCGGTGCGAGGGGCTCTCGTTCTCGTCGACTCCTCCACGAACCACGCCGGGTCGCGGAAGTTGGAGCCGTAGATGAGCGTCGAAGACTTGACCACGACCGTTCGTACGGGACTGTCGGCCGCGCTGCATGCGGCCAGCAGGTTCATCGTGCCGATGACGTTGATCTCGTGCAGCTGGCGACTCGACATGCGGTTCGAGTCGAGCGCCAGGAACGTGTGAAGAATGGTGTCGACCTGCGTGGCCTGCACGATCCGGGCGAGGATCGAGTAACTGCTGTCGGCCTTGACGTACTCGGTGCGCGTGAGCTCGACGTTGGGCTCCTCCACGCCCACCCCGACGATCATTTCAACGTTGTCGTCGGCCTCGAGCGCCTGGGCGACCCGTCCACCCCAGTAGGTGCCGAGGCCGGTGACAAGGACGCGGCGACCCATCAGGCCACGACCGCAACGGTCACGCTCATCCGAACCACACCGACTTGCGCTGGCGGAGCATGTCGTAGAGCGCTTCCTGGATTTTGGTGCGGATCGATTCCGACTCGTCCATGATCCGGCTCCGGGAGTAGCGCTCCTGGTCGGCCGGGAGATCAAAGTGGACCGGGTCGAGCACCCGAAGCTTGAACTTGGACGGGAAGTACAACACCGAGCCGAGCAACGGGCCGAATGCCAGATGGTTGGCGGTGATGGGCAAGTACGGCGTACCGAGCATCTTGGACAGGGCGGTCAGCTTGAAGACGATCGGCATCGACTCTTCTGCCCCCACGACGGCGATCGGGATAACGGGCACGCCTGCTCGCATGGCGATCTCGACGAAGCCGCCCCGACCGAAGCGGCGCAGTTGGTAGCGGTCGCCGTAAGTCTTCGCCGTTCCCTTTGTGCCCTCCGGGAAGACCAACGCGAGCTGGCCTTGCTCGCGTAGCAGTCGATAGGCGTTGTCAGGGTGGGCGGCGACTCCACCCGTGCGCGACCACATGGTGCCGACGACCGGCACCGACTTGAACAGGTGATCGGCGAGTCCGTACACCGGCCGGCCCAACTCGGTTTCGATGCCATGCATGATGACCGGTGCGTCAGAGGGGATGGCCGCCGCATGGTTGGCCACGAGCAGGGCGCCGCCCGAAGTCGGGATCTTCTCGAGGCCCTCCCACTCAACCCGGAACCAGTTGCGGTAGAGCGGGCCGAAAATCGTGCGAGCCAACTCCCGCATCCGCTCGCTTCGACCCCATTCATCAACGTCGGATAGGCAGGGGTCGGCCAATACCTCAACGTCTTGGCGGGGGCGCAGCGGTACGAGCGCGCCAGGTCGCATGGTCTCGGTGATGTCGCGAGCGGGCACCGTCGAATAGTAGGCCAGCGAGAGCGAACGCCTTCCGGCCGCCTCGTGGCGACAGGGTGCACGGCTTTCACACCGGGCAAGCCCTAGAAGGGCAGGGGCGACTCTTCGTCGTCGGGATCGTCTGGGTCGGGGGTGAACACCCCTGTTTCGGCAATGTCCCGCTCCCGCCAGGCGACCGCGCCCTCGCAGTCATGCCGTAGCTCGCAGTAGGTGCAAGCCCCGCACGGCGTGACCGTCGGCTTGCGCTCCTCGAGGACCAGCTCGGCTAGACGAGTGACGCCACCCACGACACGACGGCTCGCGGCCATCAGCAGATCAACGGTGATGTCCTCGTGGTGCCAACGGCCGGCATCGAGGTAGTAGGTCGCCACGCGGAACGGGGGGACGCCGATCCGGAGCGTCTCCAAGAGGGCATAGAAGCGAAGGTCATCAAGGTGGCCGGGCCATGGGTTGCCGGTCTTGAAGTCGACGATGAGCAACCGCGCCTCTTGGCCGCGGGCCGTGCCAAGGGCTAGGTCGACCTTGGAGCGCAGCCGGATGCGATCGGCGCACAACGCGGCCCGGACCGGGAACTCCATGCGAGGTCGCCAGGCCGATTTCAGAGGCGGAAAGCATTCCTGGAAGGCGGTGACCGACGCGGCCGCGTCGCCACGTATCTCGGCCACCTCCTGTGGCCCCGCCGTCCGCAGCCACGGGCCCGGCGTCCAGTCGTCGCCTTCAGCGGTCAACGCTTCGAGGACATCGTCGACGAGCGTCAACGGGTCAGCATCATCGGTGCGGAACACGCCCATCTGTACGGCTCGGTGGGCCACCGTGCCGCGTGCGGCGGCGGGTGACCACTCGAACGGCGTCCTTGATGCGGCCATTTGGTGGGCCTCGCACTGGTGCACTCGGGAGAGCGAGGCCTTGTTCACATCGAGCACCTGCGGGTCGAGTCGGTCAGCGACGTCACCGAGACCGTCCTCGAGCAGGTCGATCAGCCGAAGTTGGAGATCGGGTTCGAACGTGGGCCGGGCTTGACCCGCGGCCATCAACCCGTCAAGCACGTCCTGCTGGGCCGGGGTGAGGGGATCCACGTAACAACTGTAAGACGCCAGGTTGACCAGGCCGATGACCGATGCCCGGTGCATGGCGCGGCGGGCCCACATCTTTCCGGTGGATCCGTGATTTCGGAGCCCCTCTTCTTGATGTCACACCCCCTTTCTAGGGTTGTAGGCATGGCAAATCGGGTTGTGCGCGTGAAGGGCGAGGTCGGGTTGTTGGCCCGTCTTGACGCGCTCGCGACCGCCGCTGCTGGGTTGGCCGGGGAGGTTGATCCGGCGTTGTTGACCGGCGCGGAGGCTGAGCAGCTG
>JBPCMH010000402.1:0-6232 GCA_051002495.1 Acidimicrobiales bacterium | reverse complement strand
TTCCACTTGCTCGAAGCGAAGTTCACGAGCAGGTCAAGTTTCTGGTGGCGATCTATTCGCCTGGGTGTCTGGAGGATGGAGGACGCCATGGTCGCCGCGGCACGACCGTTACCGTCGAGGTCGGGCGCGCCACGAGCGCTGGTCGTCGACCTGTGGGACACGCTCACGGTGCCCAACGTTCCCGGAGCGCGTGACCGTCCGTCGCCGAGGTCGGCGCGCGGTTGGGGGTCGACGGTGTGCGCTTCGCTCATCTCTTCGCGGCGACGTTCCCGCAGCGATGTCGGGGAGAGTTCGGCGACCTGCGGGAGACCCTGCGGAGGGTATGTGCCCTTCTCGGTGTCGAGCCGAGCGGTGATGCGCTTGATGACGCTGTCGCCCACCGCCTTCAGACGCAGAGCGTTCTCATGCGCTTGCGCCCCGACGCGCACGCCACCCTGGCTCGCTTTCGAGGGTCGTCGTGGCGGATCGGAGTCCTGACCGACAGTACCTGGGAGACCGAAAAGCTTTGGCCGCAAACTGGGATCTCGCGGATGGTTGACGTGGCCGTCTTCTCCTGCTCCGAGGGATCCTCTAAGCCCGACCCGAGGCTGTTCGAGTCGGTTGCCGTCAGGCTCGGCGTCGCGCGAAGCAACTGCGTCTCCGTCGCAGACGGAAGGTCGGGCGAACTCGCCGCCGCCTCCGAGCTCGGCATGCGCGCCATCCGGCTTCGGATCGACATCGACCACCTCGACGCAGAAGTCGTGGCATGGAGAGTCGGTGGCCACCCTGACCGAACTCGCGGCTCGGCTCCTCACCGAGGAGTCCGCATGACGGAACTGATCGCGCGCGGCGCCACCACCGCCAACCTCGCTGACGTCGTGCAGCTCTGGCTGGCCGCCGCAGGCCCCGACGCGGGCTCCGCCGACGGTCGCGACGGCAGAAGCGCCGTAGCGCTTCGACCCCACCGCGCTGCTCGTCGCCCAACACAACGCGGCCATCGTCGGGACGGTCGTGGTCGGCTGGGACGGGTGGCGTTGCCACCTGTAATCGACTCGCCGTCGGCCCCGGGGTACCGCCGCGGGGACCAGCGACGCAGCTCCTCCGGGCCGCCGTGGCACGCGCCAGCGCCGCTGGAGCCAGCCGCGTCGATGCGTTGGCCTCACCACCTCGCCGCCATGGTGAAGCGCTTCTGGCGCGCAGCAGGTCATCGGCCCGATCCTCGCCGGGGTCGCAGCCCCCGACTCGGACCCACGCCCGCGCATTGGACCACCGTCGACCGACGTTACGAGACGCTCCGAATAGAAATGGAGGCTCTCTTCACCGACCTCGCCCTCACCCCCCAGGCGGCATAGACAATGCTTTGTCGATCAAAGGCGCCAAGCGCCTAGCGCAGCGAGGCCCGAACATCCGCGCCCGTGCGTTCTTGCGCGACCCGACGAGGCGAATATCTGATGTCGTTCTGCAGGCCCACGGTCGGCGCACGCCCCTTGTCGAAGCTGCTCCGACGGACCGTTCGGCCGTGCTCGCTGCAGGAAACGGCAGCCTCTCAAACCGTGTCTGCGACGCGCACACGAACCCTGCGCGACGGGAGCGGGTCGAGCCGCGGACAAACACGCTTTCATCGGACACGCCGGACAACTGTGAGCGACTTCTACGAACTCGAATCACGGCTGCGCGTGAGACCGTAAAGCTTCAGGGACCGTCGCTCAACGTCGAGCTCGGTCGAGCCGTTGTCGTAGGCGGGTGAGGTCAATGGTGCCGTCTGATCGATCTTGATCAGCACGATCGCCTTGACTCGGTTGGCCGCGAGCCCGCTCCGCTCCTCGTAGAAGCGCAGACCCGACTCGTAGAGCGGACCGTCCTTGTGCACCGTGGCCACGCCCTTGAAGCGGTATCCCTTCCGCAGGATCGGGTCGACCACGTTGATCTCCACGACCGGGTGCCCCGCCTCGATGTTGGCGACGGTCTGTGGGGAGTGCAGGTGGGCGAAGACGAGATGGTCGTCGTCCCACACCGCCGTGGTCCCCTTGGGAGAGAGGTTCGCAGACCCATCGGGGCAGACCGAAGCCACGTATCCGAGGCGCTGTTCGTCAACCACACGCTTCATGTCTTCGTCGAGCACGTAACCAATCTCGTCCCGGAGCCGCCGCGGCGCAACCCCGGATCAGCGTCCTGACTGCCGTTCGGGGCACAGCACCTTCCGCGAGCGCCGCCACGGCTGTCCGTGGCCGTGTGGAAGTCCCCATTTGTGGCAGCGGGGACTTCACGTTGGCCATTGACACACGGCGAAGCTCCCGCTCAGCCCGCACATCATCGGCGATCACGGGCGCACTCAGGCTCCTGTGCGGCGGGTGATCTGGCGCGGCGAACGAGCGCACGCTCCCGTCGATATGGTCACCTAGCCGAGGTCAGATGGGCTACATACCGACTGCTGCCTTCAACGCCTCCTCGAGCGTGAACGCGCCGCTGTAGAGCGCCTTGCCGACGATCGCGCCTTCGACGTCGACCTCGGGCAGAGCGACGATGGCGCGAAGGTCCTCGAGGTTGGAGACCCCGCCGCTGACGATGACCGGTCGGTCCGTGGCGCGGCATACATCGCGGAGCAGTTCGAGGTTCGGACCGTTCATGGTGCCGTCCCGGTGGACGTCGGTGACCACGTAGCGGGCGCACCCGTCAGCGTCGAGCCGGGCGAGGGTCTCGTAAAGCTCGCCACCCTCGGAGGTCGACCCTCGGGCCGCGAGCGTCGTCCCGCGCACGTCGAGGCCGACCACGATCCGGTCGCTGAAGCTGGCGATCGCTCGCCGGACCCAGCTGGGGCTCTCCAGGGCAGCGGTGCCGATGTTCACCCGGGCGGCGCCCGTGGCCAGCGCGGCATCGAGCGAGACGTCGTCGCGGATGCCGCCAGAGAGCTGGACCTTCACGTCGAGCCGCCGAACGAGCTCGGCGAGAAGGGCACGGTTGTCGCCGCGGCCGAACGTCGCGTCGAGATCGACGAGGTGGATCCACTCGGCACCAGCCCGTTGCCACGCCAGCGCCGCTGCGAGCGGATCGCCGTAGGGCGTCCCGCTGCCCGCCTCACCCTGCACGAGTCGAACGGCCTGGCCGCCCTCGATATCGACAGCGGGAAGCAAGGTCAGCGGCATCCGGTCACCGTCCGGACGATCGATCGGGACTCACTGCGCGAATCAGCTATCCACAGGGAAGCATCCATGCCGTCGCGCTCTGCACGACTCTCAACCAACGTCAGCCAACGAGCGCGACACGAACTCCACAAGCTCGGTGCCGTAGGCGCGCTGCCACAGTTCGGTCTCTTCGGCATCTGTGTGCTCTGACACGTACTTGCCCGTAGCGCGGTCGATCTGCAAGCAAGACAGCGGCAACCCCGGGCGGCGGACCGGCGAGGGCGTCGTCACGAGCGATCGCACCGCCTCGATGCAGATCGAGTTGACTCCTCCCTCGGTCGCGACCGCGACGCCAAGGTGCCATCTCGCGGTCAACCTCCCGCCGTACCATCTGCATAGCGCGACGTAATAGTCGACGAGCTGGTCGTCGGTCGCCCCGTCAGGGCGACCAGGGATGCGTCGCACGTGGGCCCGCGGCTGATCGTGAGGCTGTGCCTCGTCGAAATACAGCCATTGGTCGAGCGAGAGCACCGGACCCTTGACCGCATCGCGGTAGGCGAGAGCCTTGCGTTCTGCGATCGCCGTAGGCGACTCACCGACCTCGTCCACGCGCGGCACGGCGTCGACGATCTCAGAAATGGCCACACACTCGAAGGGGCTGCCGGAAAGCGCGCCCGCCATCTGCGCCACCTTTCCCGGATTGGTCGTACCGATCACTAGACGCACCGCTGGACTCCTCCTCGCCGCACGATCCTGCCACTCCCGGCGACGGGCAGTGGCGAGTCACTCGCCGTGCCACCCCGCTGGCCATAACCGACCGGGATCTCGTGGTGCTCTTCCCGTCGAATCCCGTCACGAGCATCGGCCCCATCCTGGCCGTCCGCGGCGTCCGAGAGACCCTCATGGCGCGCCGCGACACGGTCAGCGACGCCCGGCTGAGCGCGTCGTACAACGCCGCCGCCATGGCATTCGGCATTCATCGTTCACGGTCGGTTCGTTTAGCCGCCCCCTTGTCGACTGCCAGAGGAATGCCTTCGGGGCGCTCGCCCGCTCCCTCTATGTCCAGGGTCACGGCGAGTGGATCAGGGCGTGGCTCGAAGTTAGGGTTCTGACCCAGGAAGGGAATGTGATGTCCAGCGCGCAGTTGTATGACACCATCGGAGCCACCTACAGCGTGACGCGACGCACCGAGCCGAGGATCGCCGCGCAGGTCTGGGCTGCGCTAGGCGACGCAAGGACCGTGCTGAACGTAGGAGCCGGCACCGGCTCCTACGAGCCCTCCGACCGTGACGTCACCGCGGTCGAGCCGTCGGCGGTAATGCGTGCGCAGCGTCCGGCGGGCGCAGCGCGGTGCGTGGCCGCCGGCGCGGAGCGGCTTCCGTTCGAGGACCAGTCCTTTGACGCAGCGATGGCTTTCGCGACCGTTCATCACTGGAGAGACCCGATTGCGGGCGTACGCGAGATGCGGCGCGTGGCTCGCCGGCTGGTGGTCTTCACGTGTGACACCACCGACGAGGCTTGGCGTCGCCGGTTCTGGCTGACTCGTGACTACCTGCCGGAAGTCACTGCCGCCCCGGTGGGCCTCGCTACCGAGCTCGCCCGCGCGATCGGAGCCCGGATGGAGCCGGTGCTCATTCCGTGGGACTGCGCTGATGGCTTCTTCGAGGCGTACTGGCGCCGGCCCGAGGCGTACCTGGACGAGGACGTCCGACGCGGGATATCGGTGTGGGCCAGAGTCGGACCGAGCGCCGAGCAGAGGGCAGTGCGGCGCCTCCGTGATGACCTCGCATCTGGCCAGTGGGCCGAACGCAACCGCGACACCCTGGATCTCGAGGTGGCGGAGCTTGGACTTCGCCTACTTATCGCCTGAACCGGCGACAACTCCGTCGGCCGGCGTGGAGATCGATCCACGCCGAAACGGGACGGACCGAATCGGCGATCTTGCCCGCCAGCGGCGACTTGGGCGCCGATAATCTGGCGCGCAAGAACGGCACGCCGTACCGTCGATCTGTACGTCTCGCCGCGCGCTCGCGAAAAGCAGCGACGGCCCTCTCGTCGGGGGTTGTGCGAGCGCCAGTGACCTGGCGATAGGGGACGGCCAGCGATGAGAGCCTCCTCGGCTCGATCGAGAAGGTCGCTGCCGGTCTGCTCGGGTGTCTGCTCCGAGGTGTCCAGCCAGAGGCCCTAGCTCTCTCGGCGTCGCCGCAACGTGTTGATCGTTGACCGCTGGCGTGAGACCGCCTCGGTAAGCGGTCTTCTCGAGGGATCAATCGCAGGTGGCGTCCCGAGCCTGAACCACGACCGATGGACGACGTTTCCATCGAAGATCACGATGTCGACCTCAAGGCCCGAGAGTCGCTCGACCCCGCCGACCCCGCGTTCGGGCCGATCCTCGAGCGGTATGAGGAGCTCGGCGGGCACTTCAGCAGCCGTCCTCTCGTGATCACCCACGGCGAGCCACACGCCGGGAACGTCATGCGCGCGGGCGACGACAGGTACCTCATCGACTGGGACACCGCGGCCCTGGCCTTGCCCGAGCGCGGCCTATGGCTCCTCCTCGACCACGGGAACACCGACGTCCCTGGCATCTACGAAGCCCGGACCGGGAACACCGTCGATCCGGCAGCCCTCGCTTACTACCGCCTCCGATGGGCGATCGAGGAGCTGATCGGTGCCGTTCGTGACGTCGATGCCGCCTCCACACGCGAGGCGGTCGACAATGCTCGCGCTGCAGCCGGACTCTGACGGACATCCCGTGCCTGTACGCCAGCACCATCGCATCATCCCGGCGTTTGGTGGCACCTCCTTCTGGTGCGCGCGAGCGTTGTGGGGGAACGGCATGTCGAGCAACAGCAAGGAAAGCGACCGACTCCACGGTCGCTCGTTCGGTCGGCTGGAGCAGAGGTAGCCGAGCGTGCGCACCGTCGGCTACGGTTTCGCCGTCCGCGTGCCGCAAGGCAGAGAGAGGGGGTGCAGCAGTGAGCCAAATCATCTGTGTCGCTGATGCCCCCCTGTGCGCGCTGTTGACGCACTGACCTTCGCTCGGGCGTCGGCGGCTCCTGTCTCTCAAGGAGTTCTACGTGTCTTCAAAGGCATCCACCCTGACCGATGCCGAGCTCGCGTTCTTGCGC
>JBPCMH010000401.1:0-9693 GCA_051002495.1 Acidimicrobiales bacterium | reverse complement strand
GGATCGTGCCACAGCGGACTACATGGGAATGCTGGCCACCGTGATCAACGCGCTGGCTCTGCAGGACGCGCTCGAGCGCCACGGTCAAGCCACCAGGGTGCAGACCGCCATTGAGATCACCGCGGTGGCTGAGCCGTACATCCGCCGCCGCGCTATCCGCCACCTTGAAAAGGCACGGGTGGTGATCTTCGCCGCTGGGATGGGCAACCCGTTCTTCACGACCGACACGCCGGCCGCTCTGCGCGCCGTCGAGATCGAGGCTGAGGTGCTGCTGAAAGGCACCCACGGCGGCGTCGACGGCGTTTACACCGCTGATCCGAAACTCGACCCGACGGCGACGAAGTTGGCCGAGGTCTCGTTCTCTCAAGCCCTGTCCCAGCAGTTGAGGGTGATGGATCTCACCGCTTTCACGTTGTGTCAGGAGAACAACCTTCCGATCTTGGTGTTTGACATCAGCGCCCATGGCAACCTGCGACGCGCCCTGGAGGGCGAGACGATCGGTACGCTGATCACATGAGTGAGAGCGAACTCGTCGAAGCTGCGTTCGACGACAGCCGCGACAAGATGGCGAAGGCGGTCGCCCACCTTCAGGAGGAGTTCAGCGCGGTCCGCACGGGCCGTGCGTCCCCGGCGCTCGTCGAAAAGCTCAGGGTCGACTACTACGGCACCGAGGTGCCGCTACAACAGATCGCTGGCTTTCAGGTTCCCGAGCCGCGTTTGCTAGTGATTCTCCCGTACGACAAGCAGGCGTTGAAAGATATCGAGAAGGCGATCCAGCACTCCGACCTGGGTATCACCCCCTCCAACGACGGCAACGTGATCCGGCTGGCGTTCCCGCCGCTCACCGAGGAGCGTCGCAAGGAGTACGTGAAGGTCGTGAAATCAAAGGCCGAAGACGCCAAAATTTCAATCCGCAACATCAGACGTTCGGCCCGCCAAGACCTCGAGGCTCTCGAAAAGGGCAGCGACATCTCGGCCGACGAGCTTGAGCGAGCGGAAAAGGTGATGGAGAGCATCACCTCTGAGTACGTGGCGGAAATCGATCGGTTGCTCCAGCACAAGGAACAGGAGTTGCTGGAGGTCTAGTGCAGCCCCCGGGGAGGATGCGGTGACCGACAACGACAATGACGACCTAGACCTGCCGGCCGAGGCCAGGCCGCCTCGCGCCAAAGGCGAGGGCGTGCGCATCATCGGCGCGGAAGAAGCGGCGTCGAAGGTGGAGTCTGGTGAGGCCAAGGGACGTATCCCTCCGTCCGCGCCCCGGTTCGGCGATTCCCCGGAGACCCCGGAGGGGCCGAGGCCGGCGCACCGGTTCCCGCTGGTCGGAAGCGATGCCGACGATGGCCCGAGGGCTACGGTTGGGACGCCCGCAGATGGCGGGACGCGGGGATCGCCCGATCTACCGCATTGGACCGAGCCCCCGACTGGAGAGGTCCCGCGGATCTTGCCTGAAGACGACGACGCTGAAGACCTCGAGGGCTGGTCGGCGCTGCGCCGCGGCCCGCGCTGGCGGGACAACGCGACCGATTGGGCCGAGGACGACTACGAAGATGGCTTTGCCGGTGGCGAAGACCTCCGCATCGACTCGCAGGACCGGCCCGAGTCTGGCGCCGCACCGTGGGAGTTCGGTGACGACCAACAGCCAGCCCCGGTGCCGGCCCCGCCCGATCCAAGGGCGGGCCACGCTCCTGCCTACGGCGCAGGAGCGGGCGCGGCCGCCGCGGGTGGTGCCGTGGGTGGCGTGGGTGCCGTGGGTGGCGTGGGTGGCGAAACGACCCGTATCGGATCTCGGCCAGAACCCGTCGACTACGGGCCGGCCCAAGCCGAGTCGAGGAACTTGCCCCTGGCAATCGCGACCGGCGTCGGCTTCGCAGCCATCGCCATCCTCGCCTTCGCCATGGGTCCGGCGACCTCGGCATTGCTCGCCACCGTGGTTGTGCTGCTCGCCGCGGTCGAGGCCTATGACGTGTTCCGCCGGGCTGGCTACCGGCCCGCCACGCTTCTGGGGCTCGTTGCAACCGGCGCCATCATGGTGGCGGCTTACACCAAGGGCGAGCGGGCGATCCCGTTGGTGCTCGCGCTCACGATGATATTCAGCATGCTCTGGTACCTGGGCGGCGTCGTGCGGGCCCGTCCGACGGTCAACCTGGGCATCACGGTGCTCGGATTCCTCTGGGTCGGTGTGCTGGGATCGTTCGCGCCTCTGATGCTGCGCTACCCGAACCGCGAAGGCGTCGCATTCCTGCTCGGCACCGTGCTGGCCGTTGTCGCCAACGACGTCGGCGCCCTCTTCGCGGGCCGACAGTTCGGCAACACCCCACTCGCCCCCGACATCAGCCCGAACAAGACCGTCGAGGGCTATCTGGGAGGACTGGTTTCGACGCTGATCGTCGCCGCCATCATCATCAGCCGGATCACTCCGTGGACCCTGGGCAGCTCGCTGGCCTTGGCTCTCGTGGTTGGCATCGTGGCGCCGCTCGGCGACCTGTGTGAGTCGATGATCAAACGCGACATCGGCGTCAAGGACATGGGCTCGCTACTGCCCGGCCACGGTGGGGTGCTCGACCGTTTCGATGCGCTCCTGTTCACGCTGCCTGCCGTCTACTACCTCGTCGAAGTTCTGAACCTGGCGTCGTGAGGCGAGCCGGGTCGTGTCACCGGTGACCACGGTCAGCCTGGTCGGCTCGACCGGCTCGATCGGAACCCAAGCCGTCGATGTCATCCGTGCCTCGCCGGGCCGGTTCGATGTGGTGGCCATCGGTGCGGCCCGATCGGTGGACCTGCTTGCCGAACAGGCCAACGAACTGCGCCCTGCCGTTGTTGCCCTGGCTGATGCCTCGTTGGCCCCAAGCCTCATCGACCGGCTGCCGAAGGGCACCGAGCTCGCCACTGGCCCGGAGGCGCTCGCGGCGATCGCTTGCACCGCCGACACCGTCGTGAACGGCGTGGTGGGATTCGCCGGATTGCCCGTCACGCTGGCCGCCCTCCACTCGGGCAAACGGCTGGCCCTGGCCAACAAGGAGTCGTTGATCGCTGGTGGCCCGGTCGTGCAGCAGGCCAGGGCGACCGAGGGGGCCGAGATCGTGCCGGTCGACTCCGAGCACTGCGCGGTGCACCAGTGCCTGCGGGGCAACCCTGAGCGCCGGGTCCGGCGCATCGTGCTGACCGCCAGCGGTGGTCCGTTCCGTGGTCGGAGCAGCGCCCAGCTCGCCGCTGTCACTATCGACGACGCCCTCGCCCATCCGACCTGGAGCATGGGCCCAAAGATCACCATCGACTCATCAACGTTGATGAACAAGGGCCTCGAGGTGATCGAGGCCCACGAGCTGTTCGGGGTTGCTTACGACGACATCGACGTTGTGGTTCACCCTCAGTCGATCGTGCACTCCATGGTTGAGTACACCGACGGCGCCACCATCGCCCAGCTCTCGATGCCCGACATGCGGCTGCCAATCGGTTACGCCCTGGCATGGCCCGACCGGCTTGAGGAGGCTTTCGGCGCCATGGACTGGGCAGCCACCGGCCGCCTCGACTTCGAGTCCCCCGACCTTGATGGGTTCCCCTGCCTTGGCCTGGCCTACGCGGCTGGCCGTGCCGGGGGGAGCGCGCCAGCCTGGCTCAACGCCGCGAACGAGGTCGCCGTGCAGGCCTTCCTCGACGGGCTCATGCCATGGCTTGCCATTGCCGACGTCATAAAGGAGGTCATCGACGGTCATGATGGAGGACAGCTCCATACTGTCGAAGACGTGATCGGAGCCGACGGGATCGCCCGAGACCGGGCCAGGACCGCAGTCGAACGGAGAGCACGAGCCGCATGACCGAGATCAGCGAGGCGACGGCCAGCGCAGAACACCCCGACCGCGCTCCCGACAAGAAGCGCGAGCGTCCCCAGTCGCAGAGCACCGCCAGCCTCGTGCGTCTGGTCGTGTTCCTGGTGGCCGCGACCGTCATTTCGATCTACACCGGTGCCATCGTCACGGTCTCGGTGGTGGCAGCCCTGATCGTCATGATCATGCTGCATGAGGCCGGTCACTTCGTCACCGCCAAGTTGGGTGGCATGAAGGTCACCGAGTTCTTCGTAGGGTTCGGCCCCCGTGTGTGGTCGTTCCGGCGGGGCGAGACCGAGTACGGCGTGAAGGCGATCCCGGCCGGCGGGTACGTAAAGATTATCGGCATGCACAACCTCGACCCGGTCGAGGACCCAGCCGACGAAGCCCGCACCTACCGTCAGCAGTCGTTCCCGAAGCGGCTGGCGGTGGCCTTGGCCGGATCCACGGTGCACTTCATCCTCGCCATCTTCCTGCTGTGGGTCGTCACCGCTCTGGTCGGCATCCCCGGCACCACCCTGCAGATCGCCGAGATCACCCGGCTCGAGACCGGCCAAAGCCCAGCCCAAGAAGCGGGGTTCGAGGTCGGCGACCGGATCGTCTCCGTCGACGGACAGCGCCTCGATACCTGGTCGGAACTGCCGCCGTACATCCGGGGCAAGGCCAACCTGCCGATTGAGTTCGTCGTTGATCGCGGGGGGTCGCTGGTCGAGCTCACCGCGGTGCCGGCCGACCTTGCGTCGATCGAGGTTGACGGGGCGCCGGCCATCGAAGCGGACGGTCCGGTCGGGTTCATCGGCATCGGACCGAAGATCGCCAACCAGCGCATCGGGCCGGTCGAAGCCGTCCCCCGAAGCGTCGGGCTGTTCGGCACCGGCGTGGTGGAGACCGGACGCGCCCTTCGCAACATTTTCAGCCCCAATGGGGTGAGCGGCTACTTCTCGACCTTGAGCACCGGCACGGATGCCACCGCTGGTGACGGCGGCGAAAACCGGTTCCTCTCGCCGGTCGGCTTCGTGCGAGTCGCCGGCCAGGCAGCCGATCAGGGCCTGTTCGAGGTGCTCAACCTGCTCATCCTGATCAACATCTTCGTTGGCATCTTCAACCTGCTGCCGCTGTTGCCGCTCGACGGTGGCCACGTCGTCATCGCCGTCTACGAGGCCATCCGATCCGCGATCGCGAAGCGGCGGCATTTTGTCGACGTGGCCAAGCTCATGCCCGCGACCTACGTGGTGTTCATCCTGCTCGTGTTCATCGGCGTCACGTCGTTGTACCTCGACATCGTCAAACCCATCGCCAACCCCTTCCAGTAGCGATGGACTTCGACGCCGCCGTCGCGGCCCCACGTCGCCAGACCCGCCAGCTCATGGTGGGCGATGTGGCTGTTGGCGGGGGCGCGCCGATCAGCGTCCAGTCGATGACGATCACCAAGACCGCCGATGTGGAGGGGACCCTTCAGCAGATCTACGCCCTCGCTTCGGCCGGCGCCGACATTGTGCGCTGCACGTGCAACAACCGCGACGCGGCCGAAGGGTTGGCCCAGATCGTCCCCCGATCGCCAGTGCCGATCGTGGCCGATGTCCACAACGACTACCGGATGGGGCTGGCCGCACTTGAAGCCGGTGTGCAGTGCCTGCGGCTCAACCCGGGAAATATCCGGAACCCTGACCACATCAAGTTGATTGCCTCCGAAGCCAAGGATCGCGGTGTGCCGATTCGCATCGGGGTGAATGCCGGCTCGCTCGACAAACGGCTGTATGAGAAGCACGGCGGCAAGGCCACCCCGGAGGCGATGGTTGAGTCGGCCCAGCAGGAGTTGGCCTACTTCGCCGAGGTCGACTTCTCCGACGTGAAGATCTCGGTGAGGGCGTCCAACGTCCCGCTGATGATTGAGGCCTACCGCCTGCTCGCCGACACCGTCGACTATCCGCTACACGTGGGCGTGACCGAGGCCGGGCCTCCGCCCGCCGGGCTGATCAAGGCCACCGCCGGCATCGCCACCTTGCTGGCCGAAGGCATCGGCGACACCATCCGGTACAGCCTCACCGCCGATCCGGTGGAGGAAGCCAGGGCCGGACGGCAGCTGCTTGAGGCCATGGGGCTGCGGGAGCGGAAGAACATCGACCTCATCGCTTGCCCGTCGTGTGGACGAGCCGAGATCGACGTCATCGCCGTCGCGCAAGAGGCGATGGCTGCCTTCGGCGATAGGGAGATCCCGCTCCAGGTCGCGGTGATGGGCTGTGTCGTCAACGGTCCCGGGGAAGCACGAGACGCCGACATCGGCATCGCCGCAGGCCGGTCGAAGGGGCATCTATTTATCAAGGGCCGGAACGTCGCCGTTGTGCCCGAGGACGAGATGGTCTCGACGTTGGTCGACTACGCCGAACGACTGATGTCGGAGGGAGTCGACGCGGTTTTGGCATCCGCCGATCTCGACAAGGCCAAGGCTGAGGCCGATGCCGACCGGGCGGCACTGCTGACCGAGCAAGGTGACGACGTCAACGATGCAGGGTCGCGAGTTGAGCTGATCCGCCGCCGGGTTGACGAGGGATGAGGGCCTTGGTGCGGGGGGCGCGGTGAGCGAACAGTCGCCGGGCGAGGTGATCGGTTTCGGTCCTTGCTATCGGCATGCGAACCGCGATAGCGGGGTTCGGTGCGCTCGCTGCGAACGGCCGATCTGTCCTGACTGCATGATCTCGGCTCCGGTCGGCTTTCAGTGCCCGTCATGTGTGAAGGGGAGCGGTACGACGGTTCTCACGATGCGGAATCTGAACACGGCCACGCGCCCCGTGATCACGTTGGTGCTCATCACGCTGAACGCTCTCGCGTTCCTGCCCTCGCTCACCTCCAGCGGTGCCCTCGGCCAAGGGGCCAACCCGCTAGCCCCCGACTTCGCGCTGATCGGACCGGCCGTCGCCGACGGGCAATGGTGGCGACTCATCACCTCAGGGTTCCTGCACTACGGCTTCATGCACTTGGGCTTCAACTTGTTCGCCCTGTGGTTGGTGGGCAACATCCTCGAGCCTGCGCTGGGACGGCTTCGGTTTGCGATCGTCTACTTCGCCGGGTTGCTGGCCGGTTCTGCCGGCGCGCTCCTGTTGTCGTACAACGCCAGCACAGCGGGGGCGTCTGGCGCGGTCTTCGGCATCATGGGAGCGCTGTTCGTCGGCCAACGCCGCCTCGGTGTCGACCCCTGGCGCAACGGGATTGGCGGCTTGCTGGTGATCAACCTGGTCTTCACCTTCGCCATCCCCAACATCTCGATCGGTGGTCATCTCGGCGGTCTGTTGGGTGGTTCCTTGGCCGGTTACCTGGCGTTCCTGACCCTGCGGCGCTGACCACCAGAACTCACGTGCGCCGGCCCCACGGTGTCGGTCAGACTGGATGGTCATGAGCTTCGAGATCAGGCCCATCACCGACGACGATTGGCCAGCGTTCATTCGCACGGACCAGGCCGGGTTCGGCATGGTGCCGAATGCCGATCTGCTTGATCCAGCCCGCCGGCCGTGGCCACTCGATCGGAGCGTGGCCACGTTCGAAGATGGCGAGGTCGTTGGCTGCGCCGCGGCTTACCCCATGGAGCTCACCCTCCCGGGACTGCGCACCGAGCCGTGCGCCGGTGTGACGTATGTGTCGGTGCTGCCGACACACCGCCGTCGCGGTGTGCTCTCGGGGATGATGCGCCACCAGTTGGCCGACATCCGGGAGCGCGGGGAGGTCGTGGCTTCACTGTTGGCCAGCGAGTCGGTCATCTACGGACGGTTCGGATACGGCCTCGCGACCAGAGCATCGGAGCGCCGCATCGACCGCCGTCACACCCAGATCCGTGCCGAGCTCGATCGTGAGGTCGCCGGTCGAGTGCGGCTGCTCGACGCCGACGATGCCCGCAAGGTGCTGCCTGACGTGCACGACCGCTCACGGGCCCAGCAACCGGGCGACATGAGCCGGACCGATGGTTGGTGGTCGGCCTGGTTCCGTCGGCCCAAGGAGGACCGCTTCTTCGCGGTGTATGAGTCGGCTGCCGGCGAGGCCGAAGGCTTCGCGGTGTACAAGGTGAAGCCGGGCTCGGACTGGCTCTCGAGTGGCACGGTCCAGGTGGCGGGGCTGGTCAGCGCATCTGCCGATGCCTATCTCGCCCTCTGGCGCTATGTCTGCGACATCGACCTGACCAACACGATCGAGCTGTCGAACCGCCCGGTGGCCGAGCCAATGGAGTGGATGCTTGTTGACCATCGACGGCTCGAGACCTCACGTCAATCTGACTTTCTCTGGATCCGGCTCGTCGATCTCGCCGCGGCACTTGGCGCCCGCACGTACGCGACCGATGATCGGTTCGTGATCGAGGTCGTGGGTGACCCGTTGTGTCCATGGAACGAAGGACGGTGGGCCCTCGATACCGGGCGAGAGGGTGGGTCCTGCGCCCGCTCCACCGACGAGGTCGACCTGACCGTGCCGGTGACTGCCCTCGGTGCCGCTTACCTCGGCGGCAGCTCGCTGGCCGAGATGGCTCGTGCTGGGCTCGTGTCGGAGCGCGCGCCCGGGATCGCGGCCAGGGCCGACTCGGCGCTGCGCACCGATCCGGGCCCGTGGTGCCAGACCCACTTCTGATCGCGTAGCTGGCTCACGAGCGCGCCGCGGGAAATCCCCGAAGGGGCGGCCGGGAAAGCGGCTTGTAGCCTCGCCCTCCATGCCCAAAGCCCCCGTGCTCACCCCCCAAGGCGAGGACTTTCCGCGCTGGTACCAAGACATCGTGGCCAAGGCCGAGCTGGCCGATAACGGCCCGGTGCGGGGCACGATGGTTATCCGTCCGTACGGCTACGCGATCTGGGAGCGCATGCAGGCCGAGTTCGATGCGCGCATCAAGGCGGCGGGGGCGCAGAACGCCTACTTCCCCGTCTTCATCCCGGAGTCGTACCTGACCAGGGAGGCTGAGCACGTCGAGGGGTTCAGTCCCGAGCTCGCCGTCGTTACCCATGCTGGGGGCAAGCAACTCGAGGAGCCGGTGGTCGTTCGCCCGACCAGCGAGACGATCATCAACAGCTACTTCTCGAAGTGGGTGCAGAGCTACCGCGACCTGCCGCTGCGGATCAATCAGTGGGCCAACGTCGTGCGATGGGAGCTTCGGCCCCGTCTGTTCCTCCGGACCACCGAGTTCCTCTGGCAGGAGGGCCACACCGCGCATGCCACCCAGGCCCAGGCCCACGACTATGCGGTGCAGATCCTCAACGAGGTGTACGCCGAGGTGATGCGCGACGTGCTGGCCATTCCTGTCCGCGTCGGTCGCAAGACGGAGAAGGAGCGGTTCGCGGGCGCGCTCACCTCGTGGACCTGCGAAGGAACCATGCGCGACGGCAAGGCGCTCCAGATGGGTACCTCGCATGAACTGGGTCAGAACTTCGCCAAGGTGTTCGACACGACATATCTGTCCGAGGCAGGCGAGCAGGAGTTTGTGTGGCAGACCTCCTGGGGCGTCTCGACGCGACTCGTTGGCGCGCTGATCATGGCTCATGGTGACGACGCCGGTCTGCGGATTCCGCCTCGTCTAGCCCCCATTCAGGCTGTGGTGGTGCTCGTCCGGGATGAGCAAGGGGCGGGCGATGTTGCTCGGAGCCTGGTCGCGGAGCTGAGCGCCGCTGGCGTTCGGGTCGAGCTGGATGACCGGGTCGACACTTCCTTTGGCCGGCGAGCCGTCGACTGGGAGCTCAAGGGCGTGCCCATCCGGCTGGAGGTCGGTCCTCGCGACCTGGCCGATGGCAACGTCACCGTCGTGCGCCGCGACACCGGCAACAAGACGCCGGTGGCGGTCGGCGCGGCCGCGGCGGCGGTCAGCGACGGTCTCGACGCTGCACAGCTGGCTCTGTATGAC
>JBPCMH010000400.1:0-8175 GCA_051002495.1 Acidimicrobiales bacterium | reverse complement strand
CGGCGAGCCTGACCCCACCTCGCCGGTTGGCGATGGCGAGGCTGGCGGCCATGGCCACGATGTTGAGAATGGCGGTGGCGGCCTGGAGGGCCCACGCCATCGAGCCCAACGCCCGATAGAGCGGCGCCAACACGTAGAACGAGAGGGGACCCGGGTGTGAGCCCTGCTTCGGGAAATCGCCGATGCGCCCAGGCAGGCCGATGAGCGGCGAGTTCGTGGTGCCGACATCGCGCACCCGCAGTTCGGTCATGGCCAGGTCGAGCACCGGGTACCAGCGAGGTGACCGCAACTGCACCACGGCGACAACCAAAGGAAGGGCGAGCAGACAGCCGAGACCGATCAGCACGGCTCTTCTCTTGGTCGCTGTCATCCCAAGCGCTTCAGAAATCTGAGCGCGCCGAGGCGCACGAGGGATTGGTGCTGCGAGCGGTGGGCGGAGGCCGGGTCGTGGCGGTGCGCGAGAAACCACTCATAGGAGTCGATCAGCATCTCCGCGTTCGAGAAGTTCGCCTTCCAGCCGAGCTCGCGCTCGGCCCGGGTCGTGTCGAACCAAAGCGACTCGCCGTAAAGGAGCCAGTGATAGGGCGCGAACGGCACCAGCCGCGCCGACGACAGCGCTCGCATCGCCGCTCGCGCTGGCGCACTCGGGAGCGAGCGCACGGTCGAGCCCGTCTTGGCGTGGTCAACGAGTGCCTGCAGCGTGCTGCGCATGGTGTCGAAATCCGTGGCGCCGATGTTGTAGACCGCCGGTCCGGGCCGATCAGCAGCCAGCAGGCAGGCATCGGCCAGATCGTCGGCGTGCACGAACTGGTATCGGTTGGAGCCGTCGCCGAGCGTGAAGACCGGCGCTCCTTCGCTCACGAAGTCGAACAGCACGGCCATGATCCCCAGCCGCCCGTGGCCAAGGATTGTCCGAGGGCGAATCACCGACACGTCGAGGCCGCCCTCCACCGCATCGGCGATGACTGCTTCCGCGGCCAACTTGGCCCGCCCGTAGGCCTCGAGCGGACGGGGGGGCGTGGTTTCGGTGACCGGGTTCGAATCGGGAATGCCGAAGATGGCACTCGACGATGTGTGCACCACTTTCGACACCCCGGCATTCCGGGCCGCCAACAGCACGTTGGCCGTACCGCCAAGGTTGACCGACCAGAACAGATCGCGGTCACGAGCAAGGGGCACCTGCGCAACATTGTGCAGCACCAGTTCGACGCCGGCACACGCTTGCTCGACCGACTCGAGATCGCGGACGTCGGCGCGAACGAAGTCGACGTCGAGGTCGACCTCCGGAGGGTTGATGTCGAGGACGCGCACGCGGTCACCGGCCGCCAGCGCCTTCCGGGCCAGCAGGCTGCCGAAGTAGCCGCTCCCGCCCGTGATGAGAACGGTCCGAGCCATCAGAGGCGGTGACCCCGGGCCACGCTCCATCGGATGCTCTCTCGCATGCCATCGAAGAGGGTGGTCACCGGTTCATAGCTGATCTCGGTCATCGCCTTCGAGACATCGCAGGCGATCGTGTCCTTCAACTCGCCCAGGACATGCAGCGCTTGGACGTAACGACCGCGACCTTGCACGATTCGATCGCCCCGCTCGGCCATCGCCCCGACGATCCTCGGCAGCCTCGGCTGGCCACCGCTCACGGCGAAGCCTTCCGCGGCGAGGGCTTCTCGGACGGTCGACAAGACGGTGCGCATGTCGTAGGGCTCGGGATCAGCGATCCAATACGACTGTCCTGGCGCGGCTGCGGCGATCTCGGCGCGAAGCAGACCATGGACGAGGTTCCCGGTGAAGACCATCGAGCGACGGTTGGTGCCGTCGCCGATGAGCGGAAACCGACCACGCCGAACAGCCGCCAGCCAGGTGGTCTGGCGTTCGGGCTGGAAGGGGCCGTAGAACCATGGCGGCCGGACGATGACGGTCTCAAGGTCTCCCTGAGCGGCGGTGCGATCGACGATCGCCTCCGCCTCGAGCTTCGAGGCCCCGTAGGCCAGGTACGGGTTGTACGGAGAGGCCTCGGTGAACCGGTCGGTGGCGGAC
The DNA here is from genome assembly GCA_051002495.1 of Acidimicrobiales bacterium. Lineage (GTDB taxonomy): Bacteria > Actinomycetota > Acidimicrobiia > Acidimicrobiales > CADCTF01 > JBPCMH01. The sequence continues at coordinate 6,141 of JBPCMH010000400.1, read as the reverse complement.
CCGTTGGCGCCGAACGGGGAGTTGGACGACACATGAACGAAACGGGAGACCTGCGCCCGCTTGGCCCGGTCGATCACCATCTCAGTCCCGCCGACATTGACGTCGAAGAGCTCCCTCGTGCCTTCGGTCGGGTGGATGACCGCGGCGGTGTGAAACACCGACGAGCCCTTCGAACCGGCGAACAGCTGATCGAGCGCCACCGGGTCTCTGACATCGCCGACGACGGTCTGGATCGTGGGCGAGACAAGCTGGAGCAAGCGGCTCTCGTGTTCGTCTCTCACGAGGCACCGCACCTCGGACCGGTCGGCCACCGCTCTGACCAAGTTCTGGCCGAGCCAGCCCGCGGCGCCAGTGACGACGACGGAATCCGGCGACTTGCGGTCAGTGCTGCGGGTGTCGCTCACGATTCGGCGAGAAGGTGGTCGGCATTGCGGGCGGCAATGGTCATGATGGCTGCCTGGGGGTTCACGCCTGGTGCATCAGGCAGCAGGGAAGCGTCGTTGACCCGCAGCCCGCTGAATCCGTGAACTCGGCCGAAGCTGTCGGCCGCGGCTGACCCAGGCCGTTCTCCCATCCGCATGGATGAGGTCAGGTGGACCGTCATGAGGCGAGCGCGACGTCTGTCAAAGGCTCGCCACCACGAGTGGAGCCCGTTCAGGTCGCGCACCACGGGGGCATCCGCGATCGAAGGGAAGAGCTCGATCGCTCCGGCGGCGAGGAGCAGTTCGCCAAGGTGGATCAGGCCACGGCACAAACGGCTGAGGTCACCCTCGGTGAGCCGATAGGTGACGACGGGGGCCGCCAAACCGGGCACCGAGACAACCCGGCCAGAGACGTCGCTTCTGATCGCCGCGTAGTAGATGCCGACGTTCTCCCACTGGGCGAGCGCGGGCCCTACGTCGACACCGCCGTCGGTCAAGGCGAGGGCAACGTGACCCATGCGGGATGCCGACCCGCCGATCGTCAGGTTCGGGGCGAACTCGGTGACCCGGTGCATCGGCACGCTGTCGTGGTCGAGTGCGTGTTCGAAGCGGGCCGCCAACTTCACAGTGGGATGGAACTTCAATCCGACGCCGACGCCGCGTCGGATGCCACTTCGCTGAAGCAGAGCCGGGGTCTGTATGGCTCCGCCGCAAACGACGACATGGTCGGCCGAGATCGAAATTGGTTCGTCGACGCCGTCCACCGTCCGCGTGCCCACGATGCCGGTGGCTCGCCGCCCGTCGAACGTGACGGCCGTCGCTCTGGTGTTTGGCAGCACCGTGGCGCCGGCGGCGACCGCGCGGGGGAGCAGGGTGCGCAACATCGTCTGCTTCTCGCTGCGGTCACCGTTGAAGCGGAAAACACGCGGGAACTCGACCGAGCGCCAACCGAGCTTGTCCGCACCTCGGGCCAGGATGGCCGAAGAGATCGGCGGCGGGCCCGGGAGCTTCGAGACCGACTGCCAGTCCTCGACCATCGCCGCGTACCGGTGCAGGACCGACGGGGTGAACTCGGTGATGTCGGCCTCTGCCGCCCACGCTGCGGCCAGGTTGTCAGGCAAGCGATGCCAGAGGCCGCTGTTGATCTCGGTGCTGCCGCCGACGCATCGGCCCTCGGCATACGCGATCGTCGGCGAACCCAGCGCGGCCGACGAACCTTGGTGCCGATACTTGGCCATCATCTCGTCCATGGAAAAGGGGTCGACGGCGTCAGGTTCGACCCACGGACCCTCCTCGACGACGGTGACCGCTTTGCCAGCCTCGGCCAGGACAGCCGCGGTGGTCGCCCCGCCCGCGCCAGAGCCGATGACCAGCACTTCGGTGTGCAACGAGGTCATGGACGTACGCGCGCAGATCGGATCTCGCACTCCGCAAAGAGAACGAGGGATCGGAACAGTCGCGGGTACTCGCGGAGGACCGAGATCGGGCTGCGAGCGAGCAGGTTGAGCGTGGTGCCCAGTGCTTCAGTTGCGTTACGGCGCGAGACGACTTGCACGATCCTGGTCATCCCCGCCACCAGCAGCGACTCGGCGGCCACGCCGGCTCGCAGGTGCTCTGGCATGGCCCGCAGGCTGGTGTCGACGAAGTGCTCGACTCGCGTCGCGGTGCCCTCCTGAGGCCAGTGGAGAAGCGCCGTTGCGACGCGGCGCTCGATATCGAGCATGGTTGGCGAGCGTAGCCCTTGCCCGTCCATGCAAAGGCCGGTTGCGCGGCACGGCGGGAGGCTCCCGGTAGCCTGCCCGCGACGATGACACCAGCGGACCGAGCCCTCGCCGGCCGGGATTCGGAGTCGGGCCGTTGGTGGCTCAAAGTGGCGGCCCCGGCCGCCGTGCTGGCTGTGGCCCTGCTGCCCTTCTGGGGACTTTGGCGGGCTCCAGGGCCACCGATGGAAGAGGGTTTCATGCTCGTCTTCCCCGAGCTCGTCCTGCGCGGGGAGATACCGAATCGTGACTTCTTGCACCTGTACGGGCCGGGCAGCTTGTGGATGTTGGCTGGCGTGTACCGGATCTTTGGCGTGGCCCTCGAGGTCGAGCGGGCGGTGGCCTTCGTGCAACAGCTCGGTGTGGCGTTTGGTGTGTTCGTGGCCATCCGCCCGTGGGGCCGATGGGTCGCCGCCGCGGGCGCTTCGGTAGCGGCGGTGATCGTCATCCCGCCAGTGGGGTTGACTGCGCTCGCTTGGCCCGCGGCCGTGGCGCTGGGTCTATGGGCCATCCATGCTGCCCTGCGCGCCGCCGACGCCAGTCCTCCGGCGCGGGACCGGCTGTTCGTGCTCGCGGGCCTCGGTGCGGCCGCGTCGCTGCTGTTCCGGCCCGATCTGGTCGTCGGTCTCGGCCTGAGCGGGGTGGTGTTGCTTCGGGTGGTGCGCACGCGCCGCGATCGGGTTCGTCTGCTCGCCGGTCTGGGCGGCGGCCTGGCGCTCTATGTGGTTCACGTTGCCATGGCCGGACCGCGAGCGGTGTTCAACGGCATCTTGGTTGAACCGGTCTTCAAGCTGCGCGGTGGGCGGCGCCTCCCCCTACCGCCATCGTGGGATCATTTCGACGGCTTCCTCCAACTCGCCGGTGACACCGTCGCTCCACCATGGCCGCTGCCTGCGCCACCATCACCGGCTCAGCTGAGCCTGTGGATTGTGCTCATCGTGGTCACCTTGATCGTGTTGGTCACCGGAGGGATGCTGGCTAGCCGTCGTGGCGACAAGCGGCTGCTCGTCTTTGCCGTTTTCGCCGTGGGGCTGCTACCCCAAGCGCTCCAACGAGCGGACTCGGCCCATCTGGCATGGGTGAGCTGCGTCCCGCTCGGGCTGCTTCCAGCCGCAATCATCGAGCTGCGACGGGCCAAGGTGTCGCCGTCGCCCCGCTTCGTCTTGGCGGCCGCGCTGGCGCCGGCTCTGCTGACTTTGGCGATCGTTCCTCACTTCACCTGGCGGACCTACGGCGACTACACCGCGCAGAGCGTCGGGCTGCACCGTGAGGTCCACACCATTTCGCACAACGGTCGGCGGTTCTTCTATGGGCGCAAGGACGCGGTCGATGCCGTGCATGCCCTGCTGCGCGACGTGGAGCAGGTCGCGGAGCCCGGCGATCGGCTCTTTGTTGGGACGGGCGACCTCCGCAAGACGCCCTACAGCGAAGCGTTCCTCTACTACCTGCTGCCAGAACTACCCCCGGCTACCCGTTACATCGAGATGGACCCGGGTGTCGCCAACGCATCGGATTCTGGGCTCGCCCGGGACTTGGCCTCGGCCGACGTCGTCATCCTCTCGTCGATCCGGGACGACTGGGACGAGCCCAACGACTCGAGGCTGTTCGGTGACGACGGTCCGAATGCCGTCCTCGCCGAGACCTTCTGCCTGGTCAGCTCTCATGGCGTCGGCTTGTTCGGTCGCGGTCTCTATGAGCTCTATGTGCGGTGCTGAGCCCGCCTTCGGTGGCCTGGCCGGCGGCACGTGGCGGGTAGCGTTCCGGCGGTGAAAACGCTGGTTGTCCTCCCGACGTACGACGAGGCGGCCAACGTCCGCGAGGTCCTCCAGCGCGTGAGGTCGGTGATACCGGCTGCCGACATTCTCGTGGTCGACGACAACAGCCCCGACGGAACGGCCACGCTCGCCCAGCAAGTCGCCGATGAACTGGGTCAGATCGAGGTGCTCATCCGTGAGCGCAAGGATGGGCTCGGGAACGCGTACCGGCACGGGTTCCGGAAGGCCTTCGACGACGCCTATGAGGTCGTGGTCCAGATGGATGCTGACCTGTCCCACGACCCCGCCGTCATCCCGGCGCTGGTCGCCAGGGTCGTCGAGGGCGCCGAGATGGTAGTCGGATCCCGCTACGTTCCTGGCGGGGCGATACCCCACTGGCCGTGGTATCGCCGGGCCCTGTCTCGCTATGGCAATCGTTATGCCTGCGCCGCCTTGCAACTCCCGGTCAGCGATGCCACTTCAGGTTTTCGGGCCTACCAAACCTCCGCGCTCGCTGACATCGACGTGTTCACGACCAGATCCAAGGGCTACGGCTTTCAGATCGAGACGGCGTACCGCATGGGCATGCACGGTGGCAACGTCGACGAGTTCCCCATCGTGTTCGCGGACCGGGTGCGTGGTTATTCGAAGATGTCGTTCAGCATCATCGCCGAGGAGCTGACCTTGGTCACCTGGTGGGGCTTGCGCGATCGACTTCTGAGGCGCAAACCCCGTCCGGCCAGGTGAGCGCGTCCGGCCAGGTGAGCGTGCCCGCAGAGGCGGGCAAGGTCAGACAGCACGCCGCGGGTTGGGTGCGCCTGCCGCTGCTCGCCCTCGGGGCCATCTGCTTCGTACCTCTTGCTCTGACTGCACCGGGCCGCGTCGGGGCTGACACCAAGACCTACCTGTACCTCGATCCGGCTCGGCTCCTCAGCAGGGCCGCATCGATGTGGGATCCCCATGTCGGCATGGGCACGGTGACGCACCAGAACATCGGCTACCTGTTCCCGATGGGTCCGTACTACTGGCTGGCCGAAGCCACCGGAGTGCCGGACTGGTTCGCGCAGCGCATCTGGCTCGGTTCGATTCTGTTCGCGTCCGGCGCTGGCGTGTGGTTCCTGCTGCGTGAGATGGGCCTGTCAACACCGGCGCGCACGGCGGCGATGTTTACTTACGCGCTCACGCCGTACACGTTGACGCTGGCCGCTCGGATCTCCGTGATCCTGCTCCCGTTCGCCGCCCTGCCATGGCTGATTGCACTCACCGCCAGGGCGATCCGGCGAGGAGGTTGGCGCGATCCTGCGGCCTTCGCTCTCGTCGTGGTGTGCGTTGGCGGAGTCAACGCGACCGCGTTGGTCTTTGTCGGCCTCGGCCCGCTGTTGTGGATCCTCTACACCCTCGTGCGCAAGGAGGCGTCCATCAGAGCGCTCGCGATCGTCGTGGCGCGGATCGGTCTTCTCACGCTGGCGACATCGGCCTGGTGGCTTTCGGGGTTGTGGGCCCAGGGCGCCTATGGCATCAACATCCTGCGCTACACCGAGACAGCCGAGGCGGTTGCATCGGCCGCGGTCGCCGTTGAGATCCTGCGTGGGCTTGGGTATTGGTTCTTCTACGGCGGCGACCGCCTCGGTCCTTGGATCGAGCCCGGGCGCATGTACACCCAACGGTTGTGGCTGCTGGTGGTGAGCTTCGCCCTCCCGACCCTGGCCCTGCTCGCGGCCGCGGTGACTCGGTGGCGAGAGCGCGCGTACTTCGTCGGCCTTCTGTGCGTCGGGGTGTTCGTCTCGGTTGCAGCCCATCCTTGGGCCAATCCGTCGTTGGCCGGTCGCGGCTGGAAGGCCGTACTGCTGTCCGAGCGAGGGCTGGCTCTTCGATCAACGCCGAGGGCCGTGCCTCTGGTCGCGTTGAGTTTGGCGGTCCTGCTCGGCGCTGGGGTGGCTGCGGTCGGGACCAGGCTCCGCGACGGTCGTGTCTGGGCTGTCGCGGCGACCGTTGTGGCCCTGGCCGTGGCGAACATGCCGGCACTGTTCACAGGTGGAATGGTCGCGGACAACCTCCAGCGGCCCGAGGTGCTGCCCGCGTACTGGACCGCTGCTGCCGCTCACCTGGATCAGCAGGGCGAGGCGACCAGGGTGCTCGAGCTACCCGGCGTCGACTTCGCCAGCTACCGGTGGGGGAGCACCGTCGACCCGATCACCCCTGGCC
>JBPCMH010000399.1:0-6789 GCA_051002495.1 Acidimicrobiales bacterium | reverse complement strand
ACCCCTACCCCAGCGGACCGGCCCACATGGGCCATGTGCGCAACTACACCTTCGGAGATTTGATCGTCCGTCACCGGACCATGACCGGTCACGCCGTGCTCAGCCCGATGGGGTTCGATTCGTTCGGACTGCCGGCCGAGAACGCGGCCATCAAGACCGGGGTGCACCCGCGCCCGTTCACCGACGAGCGCATCGGCGAGCTCAAGGCTTCGATCCGCTCGATCGGGGCGATGTACGACTGGCGTCGCGAGGTCAACAGCCACGACCCCACCTACATCCGCTGGACCCAGCACATCTTCCTGAAGATGCTGGAGGCTGGGCTGGCCTACCGGGCCAACGCGCCGGTGAACTGGTGCCCCGGTTGTCACACCGTGCTGGCCAACGAACAGGTGCTGGCCGACGGCACATGCGAGCGTTCGGGCGATGTCGTGTCGAAGCGCGACCTCGTGCAGTGGTTCTTCAAGATCACCGACTATGCCGACGAGTTGCTCGACGAACTCAACAACCTCGACTGGCCCGAGCGGGTCAAGACCATGCAGCGCAACTGGATCGGCCGCAGCGAGGGTGCGGAGTTTGACCTGCCCGTGGTGGGCCGCGACGACCTCGCGCTTCGGGTTTTCACCACCCGTCCCGACACCAGCTTCGGCATGACCTACGCGGTGGTCGCGCCCGAGCACCCGATCGTCGCCAAGATCGTCACCGACGGCCGACGCGATGAGGTCGAGGCCTTCGTCGCCCGCGTGCGGAAGGCGTCCGAGATCGATCGGCTGTCATCGGATGGGCCGGTCGAGAAGCGTGGCGTGTTCACCGGCGCGCACGTCATGAACCCTTTCACCAACGAGCCGGTCCCGGTGTATCTGGCCGACTACGTGCTGGCCACTTACGGCACCGGGGCGATCATGGCCGTCCCTGCGGAAGATCAACGCGACTGGGACTTCGCCAAGGCCTACGACCTGCCCATCGTGCGGACGGTCGAGCCGCCGGCTGACTGGGAGGGCGAGGCCTACACCGGCGACGGCCGCAAGATCAACAGCGACTGGCTCAACGACCTCGACATTCCAACCGCGAAGGCCAAGGCGCTTGACTGGTTGGAGGACCAGGGGATCGGGGAGCGGAAGGTCAACTACCGCCTCCGCGATTGGTTGCTTTCCCGCCAGCGTTTCTGGGGTTGTCCGATCCCGGTGGTGCACTGCGGGTCGTGCGGTGTGGTGGCGGTGCCCGATGACCAACTGCCGGTGCTGGCGCCCGACGACGTCGAGTTCCAGCCGACGGGGGAGTCGCCGCTGAAATCTCACGAGGGTTTCCGCAAGGTGTCGTGTCCGTCGTGCGGTGGGGAGGCCGAGCGCGAGACCGACACCATGGACACTTTCGTCGACTCGTCGTGGTACTTCCTGCGCTTCACCGATCCACTCAATACAGAAGTTCCCTTCGACCCGGCGGCGGCCTCGAAGTGGATGCCGGTCGACCAGTACATCGGCGGGATCGAGCACGCCATCTTGCACCTGATGTACGCCCGGTTCTGCACCAAGGCCCTGGCCGATGTCGGTCTCGCGCCGAAGGATCTGCGCGAGCCGTTCGCTCGGCTGTTCACCCAGGGCATGATTCGTATGGGCGGCTCCAAGATGTCGAAGTCAAAGGGCAACCTGGTCGCGCCTTCGAAGTACGTCGACACCGTCGGCGCCGACACGTTGCGCCTGTTTCATCTGTTCGTGGGCCCGCCCGCTGATGACGTCGACTGGAGCGAGCAGAGCGAGGAGATGATCTCGGGCTGCAACCGGTTCCTAAGCCGGGTGTGGCGCCTCGTCACCGATGACACCGTGGTCGCACCTGCCGTCGATGGGGAGGCCGTCGACAAGGCCGCGCATCGGGTGATCGCTCGGGTCAGCGACGAGTTCGATCGGTGGTCGTACAACACCGCGGTGGCCGGGCTGATGGAGTTCGTGAACCTCCTCTACAAGGAGGGACGCACCGACTTCGCCGTCGACACGCTGTTGCTGCTCCTCGGCCCGATGGTACCGCACATCTCGGCCGAGCTTTGGGAGCACCGTCACGGCACCCACGTGCACTCCCAAGCCTGGCCGGTCGCCGAGGACTCGATGCTGACGGTGGAGACGGTGACGATGGTCGTGCAGGTCAACGGCAAGCTGCGCGACCGTCTCGAGGTGTCCCTTGACATCTCCGAAGCCGACGCGGTCGCGGCCGCGCTCGCGTCGCAGAAGGTGCAGGAACAGCTGGCCGGCGGCGAACCACGCAAGGTCATCGCTCGCCCGCCAAAGCTGGTCAACATCGTCGCCTGAGCGGAGTTATAGTCGCTAGACTGCCGCTGTCGCAACGCTGGTCCTCGCCGGGACGGGACGGATGGCCGGAAACGGAGTGTGGTCGTATGAGATCGTCGTCTGAGCACCAAACCGCACCATCCGCATCGAACCTTCGCTCGCCCTGGGTTGCAGTTGCCTTGGCACTTGCGGTCGCCGCAGGGATGCTGATTGCGTGGCCCCTCGTGCTGCCGTCCGCAGTCGTTAGCCTCTTCGTGGCCGCTGTTGTGCATGGTCGGGGAAGGCCGCGCCGAACAGTATTGATGTGGTCGGTCGCGGGATTTACAGCGACATTTTTCGCTCTTTCCGCTCTCGGCGCGGTGTTGTTGATGCCCGCCGGGTACGAGATCAGGGATGAAGGCCCGGTGCAGACGGGGGAGCTGTCGCCCAGGTAGCCGCACCGCACATCTCGGCCGACCTTTGGAAGCATCGCCACCGCACGCACGTGCACGAGCAGACCTGGCCCGTTGCTGATCCATCGATGCTCACGGTTGAGACGGTGACTAGGAGCGCTTGCCATCCCGCGAGCGGTAGCCCGTCATGACAGATTTCTCTGGTGGTTCCTCGCGGCAGGCGAGCGCCCGCTTGTTCGAGCCGTCGGACCGGTGGTAGCGGCGACCGCACCGCGCAGCTCATCGTCGTCGCCTGACATCGTGGCTTGAACCTCTTGCCGCGACGGGGGACTAGCGCGACACTTCGGCCATCGGCCCCTCTGGTGCCGGCGGAAGTTGGAGGCGATTATGCGGACGGTTTGCATCGCGGCGGCTGCGAGGGCGGGCAGGCCGACGGGTCGTGCATCCCGGGTCTTGGCAGGCGCTGCGGCGGTCCTTCTCCTGAGCGTCGGTGCTTCGTGTCAAGCACCGGATTCGACGCAGGACGCGGAGGCTCGCTCCATGGCGGCTGGCGACGGCAGCGCTCCGACAGACTCCGAGCGGGGAGACCCCGACAACTCGTCGGCCCCGTCCGATTCGGATCAGGGCAGCACGGCCGGGAGTGCCACGAGCTCTCAAGGCGGCCAGGCCGGCACGACCCCCGGCGTCGGTTCCGGCTCGCCATCGTCGTCCGCGCCCGCAGGATCGCCGTCGGGAGGGCCGCCGGACACGGCCGCCATGATCGCCACGTGTGAGAACCGCAGTTTCACCGAGACGTTCTCTCGTACGGATCAGGTCACCTTCGGCCAGATGTCGGACTGGCTGGGCCGGCGGCCGCTGCATCGAGCCGCGCCCACCGCCGGTCGGTCCGAGCTGGTGTTGGTGTTCGGCGGACCGCGCCAGGAACAGGGCATCAAGGGCGACCCAAGCAAGGGATACGGCCTCCAGCTCGCGTACCGGTCAGGCCGACCGGATCGATCCACCACTCGGGAGCTCCTCGACAGTGGCGCGAGTGTGGTCTTCTACGGCCAGGGCCAAGAAGGCCCGGGACCCGACCACGAGCCAGCGCAGGTGAAGGGCAGCAGCGGCTCGGTCAATCCATCGAATGGCATCGGCTGTGTCCGGATGGCCCTCTGGTCGGTCGTCTGGTACGTCCAGAGCACCACTGGAGAGTGGGCCACCATGCGGCTGTTCGTGTCCGCAACCAACTACACGAAGGAGCAGGCGATCGCTTATGCAAATTCGTTCGAGGGCTGGAACGGGTAGCACGTCAGGCGGCCCCGAGCCGCGGTGAGCACCGCGGCTGGTGTTGGTTTTCGGCGGGTAAGACCAGGCCCACGGGATCAAGGGTGATCCCCGCAAGGGCTACCGGGTTCCTGCGTCAAGCGGAGAGCTTGTTGTGCTGGCCTTCGTGGCCTCAGCGATCAGTCGCAGCCGACGGCGACAGCGAGAGCCGCGCACAGTTCACGCATGCGGATGTCGCTCAGTCGGCCGAGGCGGTCGACGAGTGTCGCCACAGGCACGCTCTCGACGGAGTCGAGGTTGGCAACACACGGGCGCGGCACCGGGTCCTCGCCAGGCTCGAGCGTGACCTCGCTGGCCAAACCCCGGATCGTCGTGGTGCACGGCGCGACGAGCGCTCGTCGCAGACGGGGGATGGCCGCATCTCTAGAGAGGAGTACGACCGGGCGTCGGCCCGCATCGGCCAACTCGCACCACCACACCTCGCCGCGAGCTGGAAGGCTCACGCGCGCCCGGCCGCGTCTCGGAACGAGGCGAGGTCACCCCACTCGTCGGCCGCGTCAGGCGGCACCTCGTCGTAGGCGCGGTAGCTGTTGTCGATTTGAGTAGACCGCTCCCGGGAGAGCAGGGCCGCCAGCGCGGCGTCGATCAACCCGGCATCGTTGAGATCGGCGCGGGCGCGGCGAGCGCTGTCGAGCAGTTCACCGTCGACCGTAGTGCTGACACGGACTCGAGGCATGGCATAATTGTAGCATGAACGTGGCATGAGTGAACTCGCCGCCTGAGTCGGTGTTGGCGATGCTGGCACCTCTATTGAGCGTGTTATGGCCGCAGAGATCATGGACTTGAGTCGCCGGGTGTGCATGTTGCTGTTGGTCGGGCTCGTGGTCGGTACCGCGTGCGCGCGCAGTGATACGGGCCAGCAATCAGCGGTCGATCAGGGCGACGAGCCCGCGGTGGCCGACGCGAGTGGGCCTGCGGCCTCGGACGATCCGCGGAAGCCCTTGGGCATCGACATCGGAACTCCGGCCTCGCCGGCACCATCGACCAAGATCGACGGGTCCAACAGTGGGGCCGGCGCCGCTCCAGGTGCAACCGAGCCATCGCGAGCGATGGAGTCAACCGTCGTGGTCGAGGGTAAGGACGGCACCTCGACGTACATCCTCCGAGCCCGGCGTGACGAGGCTGGCAACGAGTGTCTCCTCATAAGGATCGCCCTTGCCGCTGAGCCGGACGGGTTCCAGTCAAGCTCCGGAGGCGGCCGCTGCGGCTGGAACCTTCCCGTGGACTGGGGCGGCGGCAAGACCGGCGATACGGCCGTGCTGTATGGCGTCGCGGCACCGGGCGTCGCCAAGGTCGAGGTCACGACCGACAAGGGACAACGCATCTCGACCGTGCCGGTCGGCGGCGACCTCGGCTTCGGCCATCCGTTCTGGGTGGTGGCCCTCCCACCGGCCAGCTACAACAACCTCGCCAAGCCGCGCGTGATCACCGCGTACGACGCGAACGGCGTGGTTGTGGGGACCAGGGACGCCCGCAACATCCACGGTTAGAGTCAGATGGCTACGCTCAAGAAGGTGCTCGTCGCGGTGATTCTGAGGTTGGGTTCGGTCATGGTGCCGGTGCTTGCGACCCCGGCGTTCGCGTTGTGTAGCGGCGCGGAGAACATCGTCGGCGTCGGGGAGACGACTGGAGGCGAGATCTTCGTGCTCTGCGACGACCTCTCGGTGGAGTTCTTGTGACGACGAGGCACCGACACCTGTTGCATCCGGTGTACTTCGAGGATGCAAGCGGTTCTTGGGCAGGAGTGAATGACCTTGGCCTTCGGGTTTCTGCACGCGATCGATTGAGCGCGAAGCGGGCACTCATCGAGGCGACGATGGCCAAGCTCCAGTCGATGTCGCGGGCCGAGGTCGAGTCCACACTTGGTCCCGCCGAGGTGGTGGAGGTCGACCCGACGACGGATTGCTTGACGCAACGATTGCTCGACGACGACGCCGCGCCGATCCCGGAAGCGACTCCCGCTCGGATGGAGGAACTCCGGCGTCGCCTTGTAGGGATGACGCCGCAACATATCGAGGAGATCCAGGCGAGGTTGGACAGCGGGCAGTTGTAAACCGCAACTTCTGACCCGCTGGCGACCTCCTTCGAGGACCACACCGGGTAGGAGCGCTTGCCAGCGCGCGCGCGAGAGCCCGTCATGACGGCTTTCTGTCGGGTGGTCACTCGCGGCAGGCGGGCGTCCGCTTGCTCGGGCCGTTGGACCGGTGGAACCTGGAGAAGGCACGACCGGCGACAAGGACAGCTACACCTGCTTCCCCTCGGGCGAGGACGGCGCGACGCAGTGCATGATCAGTAAGGGCGGCGGTGACCCCCGGGGTGAGGTGCGCATGGCTTGGCACGCGAAGGAGGTCACGCGCTCGATTTATGACATCCCCGGCGCCGCGGTCGCGGCGGAGTTCGTGACCCAGCTCGGCCACGACCTCCAAGACGAGTCTTGCCCGATCGAGTTCCGCTCCCTCGGGCGAGCGATCCTGCGCTGGCGGCACCAGATCGCGGCGTGGCACCAGGCGCATTTCACGAACGCGCCGACCGAGGCGGCCAACAACTTGATCAAACGCGTCAAGCGGATTGCGTTCGGCTTCACCCGCTTCCGCAACTACCGGATCCGCGTGCTCCTCTACGCCGGCAGGCCGAACTGGGCGCTACTCGCGACAGTCACACCCCGCTGAAATCCGAAGAGCCGGATATCTCCGAAGCCTCAACGCCGAAGGTAAGGTGTCAAGCGGAGTTATAACCAGAACCTGTGGATCGGCCATCCGTTCGAGGGCGCGGCGTACCTTCCTCGTTGAACACACACG
>JBPCMH010000398.1:0-5494 GCA_051002495.1 Acidimicrobiales bacterium | reverse complement strand
GCATGAGGTTGTTCTCTGGCTGCTGCGCGGTGAGCGTCGACCCACCCGTCTGGGTGTGGAATCGCAGCAGTTTCGACTTCTCGCTCTTGGCTTTGAACCGCTCGGTCATGATGCGCGCCCACATTCGGCGCGCGGCGCGGAACTTGGCCACCTCTTCGAAGAAGTTGTTGTGCGCGTTCCAGAAGAACGACAACCGGGGTGCGAACTCATCGACATCAAGACCGGCATCGATGGCGGCCTGCACGTACGCGATGCCGTTGGCGAGGGTGAACGCGATCTCTTGGACGGCTGTCGATCCGGCCTCGCGGATGTGGTAGCCGGAGATCGAAATGGTGTTCCACTGTGGCAGGTGCTCCTGGCAGTACCCGAAGATGTCGGTGATGACCCGCATCGAGGGTCGGGGCGGGTAGATGTAGGTACCCCGGGCCACGTACTCCTTGAGGATGTCGTTCTGGATGGTGCCACCGAGTGACGCCGGGCTGACGCCGTTTTCCTCCGCGACCAACTGGTACAGCAGCAGCAATGTCGACGCGGTGGCGTTGATCGTCATCGACGTGGTCACTTCGTCGAGTGGGAGACCGGCCAGCAGCAGCCGCATGTCGTCGATCGAATCGATGGCCACGCCGACCTTCCCGACTTCACCCTCGGCGCGGGGGTGGTCGGAGTCGTAGCCCATCTGGGTCGGTAGATCGAACGCGCACGACAGGCCGGTGGAGCCAGAAGCCAGCAGTTGCTTCCAGCGCTCGTTGGTCGCCTCGGCCGAGCCGAACCCGGAGTATTGCCGCATGGTCCAGGGGCGGCCGCGATACATCGTCGGGTAGACCCCGCGGGTGTACGGGAACTCGCCGGGCTGGCCCAGGCGCTCGTCTGGATCCCAGTCGCCCAGATCACCGGGGCCGTAGACCGTCCTGATCTCAATGCCGGCGTCAGTCGTGCGGCGATCGTCGCTGTTGGCCATGGCCATCATCGTACGGAGCGACGACGGATAGGGGCTAAGTGGGGCGGGGACGCAAGCGTGATGGGGCTTTTGGGTGGGGGTTGTTGGTAGCTCGCTTATCCAGCGTGGGGCATACACAGATCGTCGTATTCGGCTATGACGATCTCGCCCGCGTTGGGGCCGCAGGCGGGGCACTCAGGGTCGCGGTTGACCTTGAAAGTGCGGAACGACTGCTCGAGGGCGTCATAGGCGAGCAGGCGGCCGGAGAGGGAGTCGCCGAGGGTGAGGAGGAGTTTGATGGCCTCCATGGCTTGGATGGAGCCAATGATGCCGGGGAGCACGCCGAGAACACCGGCTTCGGCACAGGAGGGGGCGAGCTCGGGCGGAGGCGGCTCGGGGAGCAGGCAGCGGTAGCAGGGGCCGTTGTAGGGGTCGAAGACGGTGGCTTGACCCTCGAAGCGGAAGATCGAGCCATGCACGACCGGGATCCTCTTGATCAGCGATGCGTCGTTGACCAGGTAGCGGGTCGGGAAGTTGTCGGTGCCATCGACAATCACGTCATAGCCGTCGATGATGTCGACGACGTTGTCGGCGCCGAGGCGGACGTCGTAGGTGACGACGTCGATGTCCGGATTGAGGAGGGTGAGGTTCTTCTTTGCCGAGTCGACCTTGCGGTCGCCGACGCGGTCGACGTTGTGGAGGATCTGGCGCTGCAGGTTGGAGTCGTCGACAACGTCCATGTCGATGATGCCGAGCGTGCCGACACCGGCCGCCGCGAGGTAGAGCGCGGCGGGTGAACCCAGACCGCCCGCGCCGAGAAGGAGCACACGCGACTCGAGGAGCTTCTGCTGACCGGCCTCGCCGACCTCGGGCAGAAGCAGGTGGCGCTGGTAACGGTTGCGCTGTTCAGGCGAAAGCGTCTTCGGCGTTGACCACGCCCGCCCCTCGTCCTTCCACTTGTTGAAGCCGCCGATCATCGAGACCACGTCGGTGTAGCCCAACTGCTGCAGGGTGTCGGCCGCGAACGCCGAGCGCACTCCCCCAGCGCAGTAGACGACCACGGGAGCCTCGCGGTCGACGATCTTCGACTCGATCTGAGCCTCGAGGTGGCCGCGTGGGATGTGGACCACACCGGGCAGGGCGCCCTGTTCATACTCGTCGGGCTCGCGGACGTCGAGCACCACGGTGCCGGGCCGGGCGATTGCCTCTTCTGCCTCGGCCGGGGTCACCTCGCGGATGCGGGACTTGGCCTGGTTGAGGAGTTCTCTGAAGCTGGGCACGGTCGCGACCTCTCTGAACGGGGATGGCCGTAAGAGGTAAACCTTACCGTGGGGGTCGGGATTCCCGAAAGGCAGCAAAACTGCCGGAGCGTCTCAGCTGGTGCGGACGATCAACAGCGAGCAAGGGGCGTGGTGGCTGACCTTGTTCGGCACGCTGCCCAGCAAGAAGCGACTCTTGCCGGTCATTCCACGGTTGCCGACAACGATGCAGTCAGCGCCAACGGCCTCGGCGACTTCGATGAGGGCGCCAGCCGGATCGCCGGCGCAGGCATGCAGGTCGACCTCAACGCCGTCGGCCTTGGCCTTGCCGGCCGCCTCGTTGAGCACCGCCATGGCGTCGTCGTGGGGATTCATGATCTCGTGGATGTTGGCCGGCATCACCTCGGGCGGGAGCGACATGGCCTCGATGGGCCTATAGGCCGTCACCAGATGCATTTTTGCACCACAGGTGCGGGCCAGGCTCACCGCTTGGGCCACCGCCGCTCCTGCCGATGGCGAGCCGTCGGTCCCCACAACGATGGATTGAAACATTCCCCGCACCCCATTTCGATCCCTTCCCACGAGGGACCCGTTTGGTCATGGTCACCCGATGACCCGTCCTGCGTCAAGCGGTCGCTGGCTACCGTCGCGGGCCATGGAGTTCCAGGACGTCATCCGGAAGCGCAGGATGGTGCGCTCATTCAAGGACCGGCCGATCCCGGCCGCCGCGGTCGATCGGCTGCTGGCCAACGCCGTGCGGGCGCCCTCGGCCGGCTTCAGCCAGGGCTGGGCGTTCCTTGTGCTCGACACACCCGCCGACACCGAACGCTTCTGGTCGTGCACGTGGGACACCGACGATGCGAGGTCAGGTTTCCGCTGGCAGGGGTTGTTCGATGCTCCGGTGATCATCGTGCCCATGTCGAACAAGCGGGCCTACCTCGAGAGGTATGCCGCGCCCGACAAGGGGTGGACCGATCAAGACGAGAGCCGCTGGCCCGTCCCGTTCTGGCACATCGACACCGGCATGGCGTCGATGAACATCCTGCTGACCGCGGTCGACGAAGGGCTCGGCGCTCTGTTCTTCGGCATCTTTGCCCAGCACAACGACGCGTTCCGGCGCGAGTTCGGCGTGCCGGAGGACTACACGCCGATCGGTGCCATCGCCGTCGGTTGGCCGGCCGAGGACGAACCGTCTCCGTCGCTCAAGCGGGGCCGGCGACCTCACGCCGAAGTGGTGCACCGGGGCAACTTCGTGCCGCCCGCCGAGCCCGCCTGATCAGCCCGCGGCCACGATTTGGGGCAGGATCTCACCGATCGGCCCCCGCAGCACTGCGTCGGCCAGATGATCCATGGCCGTTTCGTCGCCGTTGACGATCACCACCGGCGCGCCGTGCCGATGGGCCAGCGGCACCACCCCGACCGCGGGGTACACCGACAGCGTCGATCCGACGGCGAGCACCAGGTCGCAGCTCTGGGCCGCATGCTCGGCCCGCATGAGATCGCGCATGACGAGTTGCTGGCCGAACGAGATGGTGGCCGACTTCAAGATGCCGCCGCAGGTGCGACACGACGGGTCTTCCTCGCCGGCCTCGACCCGGGCCAAGGCCCGCTCCATCGGCGCCCGCTCGTCGCAGCTCATGCAGACCACCTCGCGCATTGTGCCGTGGATCTCGATGACGCGGGCGGGGTCGGTGCCGGCCATCTGGTGGAGCCCGTCGACGTTCTGGGTGACGAGTTGGTGCAGCTTCCCTTGCCGCTCCAACGTGACGAAAGCCCGGTGCCCGTCGTTCGGCTGGGCACCCCACGTCGGCGAGTTAAGCCGGCCCTTCCATGAGCGCTTCCTGACCTCTGGATCGGCCAGGTAGTTGTCGATCGTGGCCATCTTCTCGGCCTCGGGATTCTTGGTCCACACACCTTGCGGGCCGCGAAAGTCGGGGATGCCTGAATCGGTGGAGATGCCCGCGCCGGTCACGCCAAGGATGCGATCGGCGCCCGCGATCAAGGCGCGCACCTGCTCGAACTCTTGCTGGGTGGGCACGTCCCAAGCATCGCACAGCACCTACTCGAGCCCTCTGGGCCGAACGAAAGGGCGCCCAAGGTCTCGTTCCGGTCGGTCAGGGGTTGACTGAAACCTAAATCACTGATAAGACATGAAATGCACTTAACAACTTCCCCGTTGCTCGCAGACAAGCCGGAGGAGACCGACATGCGATCCGCACCCAATCTGCCCACCACCGACGAACTCACCGTCCGGCCCTGGACCGACCAGGTCATCGACGCACTCGGCCACGACCCCAGGTCGGTCTATGTAGAGACGTTTTGGCTGGGTGTCCTCGGCCCATCTACGACTCTCTTTCTCCGACACCTGGCCACGCAGTTCGACGCCCATCCCGATGGGTTCACCCTCGACCTGCCAGAAACGGCAGCCCGATTGGGACTGGGCGGCAACGGCGGACGCCACTCGCCGTTCACCCGGGCCATCGCCCGCTCCGTGCAGTTTGATATGGCCCAGCTAAGCGGCGCGACCACGCTGGAAGTCCGGCGTCACATTCCACCCGTCAACCGACGGCACCTCATCCGGATGCCGGAGACGCTGCAGCAGGCCCACACCCGGTGGCAGGAAGCCCAGCGGCGGATCCCGCCGGTCGAGCAGATGCGCCGGCGGGCCCGTCGGCTCGCGCTCTCGGCACTGCAACTCGGCCTCGACCGGGACGAGGTCGAGCGCCAACTGATGCAGTGGCGATTCCATCCGGCCATCTGCTTTGAGTCGGCCGAGTGGGCGTGGGAGCAACACGAAGCCGCCGTCCGAGAGGAGTCCAGGGTCGCCGCTCTCCCCCTGCGCAGGCCACCGACCGCCACAGCCAGAGCGCTGCCGGCACCGCCGCCCGACGCGGCCTGAACATTCTCATCGTCGGGCCGTCACCTTCACCCCGACGGCGGCCTTCGCCGGAGCCGGGTGCGACCTTGGCGACATCGGACGGGAGGGCGTCGCGCCGCACGGCACGCAGGTGTCGGCCGGTGGCAAAGTGTTCATCTGCAACAACGGCGACTGGAGAATACTCTGATGCCTCTGCCACAGCCCGACGACATGGTCCACGTCATCAACTCGTTCTACGAGCGCCAAGCCGATGGCACTTGGTTGGCGTGGATCGAGCCGCTTGGCGGCGACGAGCCACGCCAACGCCTGTTCGTTGCGCACGGTACCTACGCGGATCAGGCGAGGGACGGGCTGGCGGCGATGAGCACGACGTTTCTCGGCACCGAGCGGCTTCTGCCGCAACCTCGATGTGATCATCCC
>JBPCMH010000397.1:0-11413 GCA_051002495.1 Acidimicrobiales bacterium | reverse complement strand
GGCCCACTCGTGTCGGGCGTGCGCGCCGTCGCCGACTGCTCCCAGCCCGTCGAGGGTTGGGGTGCCGACGCCGGCGGTGAAGTTGCCGTCTGAGCCGCCGCCGACGGCGACACCCTTGAGCGGGGGGTGGCCGAGTTGTGCGGCCAGGGCCGAGGCCCGTTCGAACAGCGCGGCGGCCATGTCCTCGGCCAGAGGCGGACGGTTCGGCGCACCCTCGAGTACGAGTCGCGTGCCATCGATGGTCGGCAGGAGCGCGTGCAGCGCGGCATCGATCCGCTGCTGCTCTTCGGCTGAGGTGGCGCGCACGTCGATGGCCACCCTGGCTAGCTCTGGCACCGAGTTGGTGGTGGTGCCGGCCGAGGCGACGGTTGGCGTGACAGTGGTGCCGACTTCGGGACGGGCCAGGGCGGGGATGGCCAGCACTTGCGCGGCCATCTCGATGAGGGCGTTGGCCCCGTTCTCGGGCTCGAGGCCGGCATGGGCGCTGCGTCCGTGCACGACGAGGGTGTACATCGACACGCCTTTGCGTCCGGTCTTGAGCGCACCGTCGGCCGACGGCTCAAGCACCAGCGCGGCGCGAGCGGCGCGAGCGTGGTCTTCGATGAAGGTGCGCGAGTGCTTGGAGCCGGTCTCTTCGTCGCTGGTGATGATGAACGTGACGCCGGCCCGCTGGCTGTCGTCGAGGGAGGCCAAGGCGTGGATGCCCTGGACGATGCCGGCCTTCATGTCGAAGCACCCCGGCCCGGTGATGCGGTCGCCGTCGACTGCGAACGGGATCTCGGCCAGCGTGCCGATGGGCCACACCGTGTCGAGGTGCCCAACCAGCAGCGTGGTCGGCGAGGCGGGCGGGGCCGGCGAGGCGGGCGGGGCCGGCGAGGCGGGCGGGGTCGGCGAGGCGGGCGGGGTCGGCGAGGCGGGCGGGAACTGCCAGCGCAGGGCCACGGTGCCGTTCAGGTCGAGGCGCTCCGGGGCGACACCGAGCCGGTCAAGGCTGATGGCACTGAGGACGTCCGCGCACCGGCCGGTGGCGTCGATGTCTCCGGTCGGCGACTCGGCCTCCACCAGGGCGGCCAGGTCGTCGATCATGCGCGCCCGCTCGCGCTCGTGATCCACGTCCCACATCATCGTCGGTCCGGACCACCGGTGCACGACTTTCTCGGGTTGGTCGAGCGCACGACTTTCTCGGGTGGGGCCGGGCGACTTTCTCGGGTTGAGCCGGTAGGGGTAGCCTGCTCTCCTTATGTATGCGACTGAGGCCGACGAGCTCGACCTGCGCGACTATTTGGTCGTCCTCCGCCGTCAGAAGTGGTGGATCGCGGCCATCACCGGCGTGGTCGTGCTGGTCGCCCTGGGGTTGGCGCTGCAGCAGACGCCCGTCTACAAGGCCAGCGCCGAGATCCTGCTTCGGGCCCGGGCAACCGACACACTGTTCAACCCCCAGACGGGCGGCTACAACGACCCCAACCGCCGGCTCCAGACCGAGATCGCCGTGCTCCAGTCCAGCGCGGTGGTGAAGGAGGCCGAGAAGGCCCTCGGGTATGAGGCCTCGGTCAGCGCCAGCCCCCGCTCGAATGCTGACATCGTGGTCGTGAGCGCCACCTCGACCGACCCGTCCCAAGCCGCGGATGTGGCCAACGCGTATGCCACCGCCTACGTCGAGTTTCGCAAGCAGGAGCAGGTTCAGGATCTAGCCGACACGATCACTGGACTGCAGAACCAGATCGACTTGCTCCAGGAGCAGATCAACGTTATTGACGCCGCCGCGCCGCGGGGCACCGATCCCACCAACGACCCCGAGCGCCAGCGGCTGGTGAATCAGCAGGCTGCGTTTCGCCAGCAGATCGATCAGTTCACGGTGAGCAAGGAACTCCAGACCGGCGGGGCAACCGTGCAGACCGAAGCCGAGGCTCCGACCTCGCCGATCTCGCCCAAGCCGAAGCGGACCGGTGCCCTGGCCTTGGCTGTCGGGCTGATGCTCGGCGTCGGCGTTGCGTTCTTGCGTGAGTACCTGGATGACTCGGTCAAGGAGAAGGACGACCTCGAGCGCAATCTTGCGGGCGTCACCGTCATCGGGCTGATCCCTGCCATCAGGGACTGGAAGGATCACAAGCGGCCGATGATCGTGTCGCAAACTGATCCGAAGTCGCCGGCCGCCGAGGCGTATCGGTCGATCCGCACGTCGATCCAGTTCCTGGGTCTCGACCGGCCGATGGACGTGCTCCAGGTCACGTCTCCGAGTTCGTCCGAGGGCAAAACGACCACGCTGGCCAACCTGGCTGTCACCCTGGCCGAGTCGGGCAAGCGGGTAGTGGTGGTCGACTGCGACCTGCGACGGCCCCGCATCCACGCCTGCTTTGGACTGCCCAACGACGTCGGCTTTACCAATGTGCTCCTCGGCGAGATCGAACTGGCCGACGCCGCGCAGCGGGTTCCTGGCGATCTCGACCTGTTCCTGCTGGCGTCCGGTCCGCTGCCGCCGAACCCGTCGGAGATGTTGTCGTCGAACCGGACCGCTGAGGTCATCGAGAGCCTGCGAGGCTTCGCCGATGTGGTGTTGCTCGACTCGCCGCCCATGCTGCCGGTCACCGATGCCGCCGTGCTGTCGCATCGAGTCGACGGCATGATCGTGGTGGCCACCGCGGGCAAGACCACCGGCAAGTCGCTGATCCGCACGCGCGAGTTGCTGGCCCAAGTCGAAGCTCCGGTGATCGGCGCCGTGCTCAACGGCGTGCGGAGCGACAGCGAGGGCTACGCGTATCACTACGCGTATGCGTACGTGCAGGAGCTTCCCCGCAGGCGGGCAGCCAAGCAGGCAGCCAAGGACGAGTTGGCCGGCGCGAGCGCCGACGAGCTCGTCGAGCCCGCGCCCGCGCCGCCGGCTCAGAACGGCGCCACCGGGCAGCATGGGGCCAGCGGGCAGCAAGTGACGGCTCGCACAGACCAACCGATCGAGCCGGGGGCGCCACGATTCGAGCCTCGGGCATCGGCGGCTGACCGAGGGCCGTCGAGCACCGACACCTGACGCTCGCGGGACAGGCGCTGACCAGCGCAAAGTGTCGGTGCTCAACTAATTCGGACAGTCGGTCGACAGCACTATGTGAGACTTTGTCGGCTGGCGGCCGCTGGTGCCGCCCTCCTGTTCATCGGCGGGGCGACCACGGCCCTCGGGCCGGTTCAAGCCGACTCACCGGGCGCTTTGCCCCCAATTGGGACAGCCCAGACGCTTGAGTCGGGGGGCGTCGAGGACCCCGTTGGTGCGCAGCAGCTGCTCGTGCTGGCCAACCGGGACCGGGCTGCGGCGGGGATCGGCCCCATGACCATGCGCCAGGACGTGACCGACATCGCGGTCGCCCACAGCCACGCCATGGCAAAGGCCAACGACATCTGGCACAACGACGCCTACTTCACCTCGTCAACCAAGCAGCAGCTTGACGCGAAAACGGTGGGCGAGAACGTGGCGCTGAACGCGTCGATCGAAGACGCCCACAACCGGCTGATGAATAGCCCAGAGCACCGGGCCAACATCATGAACCCACGGTTCACGGTGGTCGGCATGGGCGTTGTCCGCGTCCCCAGTACGGCCAACTTCATCACTCAAGACTTCGTCGAGCCCAACCCCCCGGCACCGCCCCCGCCGCCTCCCCCGCCGCCGCCACCGCCTTCGACCGCGCCGCCGCTCCCGCCGACCACGGCGCCGCCGCTCCCACAAGTGACCCTGCCGCCGACGACCGATCCGCCCCCCGAGCCTCCCGCCGACGAACCGGGCTCAAAGCCAGGCGACGAACCCAGCGATCGACGTGTCTCAGACTCAGTTGCGGGTGGAGCAATCGGGGCGCTGCGCGGAAGTGCACTCGGGTCAGCCGCACTTGCGGCTCACCCACAGGCGTCTTCCAAGGCCAACCACTCCAAGGACGGACGGGGCGGGTCAGACGGCGGGCCCGACCACGCGGCCGGCCTCTTCGGCCCAGACATGCTGCGCGGCTTGGGCGGGGTCGTTGGCAGCCTGACCGGACAGGGATCGGATGGACCGGCTGGTCTGCTCACCCTGATCGCTGGATCGTCCCTCGGCACCGTTGTGTTCATGCTGCACCGCCGACGCCGCTCCCGCTGAGCCCGTCGGTCGACAGCAGCGGTTCAGGCAAGCAGGTCGACAGCAGCGGCTCAGGCGAGCAGGTCGACGTCACGCCGGTTCAGGCGAGCAGGTCGACAGCAGCGGCTCAGGCGAGCAGGTCGACCAGCGACTGAATGTGGGCGTGGTCGCTGGCGCCGCACAAGCGGCGGGGATCGAAGTGCACCGCGGCCATGCCGGCCGCTTCGGCGCCAAGCACGTCGTAGTGGACGCTGTCGCCCACGTGCAGCACCCGGTCGGCTGGGATCCCCAACGAAGCGAAAGCCTCAAGCGCGGGGGCGAAGGTGGCTGGGTCGGGCTTGGCCACGCCGAGGGCGCCCGAGTCGACGATGGCCAGCACCGGCACGTGTGGGCCGTCGCCCACCTGACACACTCCGGCCTCGGCCAGGACGCTGGCGACGGTTCCGTCGGCGTTGCTGACCACGGCCATCGGGATGCCAGCGGCATGCAGGGCGCGCAACGCGTCGACCGACTCGGCGATGGGCTGTGACCACAGTCCGGACGGGCCGAACATCGGCTCGATGACCTCGACTGCCTTGGCCAGATCGTCATCACGCAAGCCGAGGTGGTGGCAGAAGGCCGGCACGTAGGTATCGAAGGTTTCGGCTTCGGACTCCTCGGCGTCGACCGCGTGCATGGCCAGGTAGTGGCCGTCCCACAACCGGTCTGCGTCACAGGTGATGCCCACAGTCGCGAGAGCAGCGAGGAGCCGATCGTGGCGGGGGACGACAAACACACCGCCAACGTCGAGGGTGACCCCGTCGAACTCGGGGAGCTGCGCTGTCACGCCGGGGTCGGCAGCCTCAGGCAGCACCCGGTCGAGAACAGGTCGACGGCGTCTGCCTCGTCATCGATAATGAGGACCCGCAGGGTCTCGGTGATGCTCGTGGTGATGATCCGCTCCTCCTCGTCGACGTCAGCGGCTGAATGCCTCACCGATCGGGCGGTGTCGCGACCGATTGCGGGGGCCAGCGAAAGGCCAACGCTCGGGCGAAATCGGACATTAGCGCTGGTACGACCACCGTATCGGCGCCCTCAACGACGACGCCGGCCAGGTACATACCTGACCGGCGACGTTGATGATGGTGGGCCGGGGAGGATTTGAACCTCCGAAGGCTGAGCCGGCAGATTTACAGTCTGCTCCCTTTGGCCGCTCGGGCACCGACCCGTGAGACGGTGCACGATAGCCTCTCCCCATGCCGAGCTTCGACGTCGTCTCAGAAGTCGACATGCAGGAAGTACGCAATGCAGTCGACCAAGCCAGCCGGGAGATTTCGACCCGCTTCGACTTCAAGAACACGGGGTCGACCCTTGAGTTCGAGGGTGAGGAGTTGCGCCTCGCGTCCGGTTCCGAGGACAGGCTCCGCGCCGCGGTCCAGGTCCTCGAGGAGCGCCTCGTCAAGCGTGGGGTGTCGATGAAGGCGCTCGACAAGGGCAAGGTCGAAGAAGCCTCCAAAGGCAGCGCCCGCCAGACGATCACGCTGCAGGCCGGCATCTCCTCGGACAACGCCAAGAAGATCAACAAGTTCATCAAGGAGAAGGGCGCCAAGGGAATGCAATCGCAGACCCAGGGCGAGCAGGTCAGGGTGACCAGCAAGAAGCGCGACGACCTGCAGTCGATGATGGCCGCGCTCAAAGCCGAAGACTTCGGCATCCCGTTGCAGTTCCAGAACTTCCGGGACTGACCCGCCGCCCCGCCGGAGGCGAGCCGGAGGCGCTACAGGAAGCGGATAAGGGCGACGGGCGTGAGCGGCGTCAGCGCTTGACGGGCTCTGGTCTCGGCGTGATCCCATGCCGTCAGCCGCGCCGCGTGCTCCTTGGCCCTGGCATCCCAGTCGACCGACGCGGCAAGCCGGGCCGCTTCGGCTTCGGCCACGGCCAACGCTCCGCCGGCCGGGTTGGCCGCCGAGGCCCACAGCAGCTCTGACTGGGTCGGGCCGGCCGGTCCGGCAAAGACCGATGCCGGCGCGGCGATCGGGCTGGGCGGCAGCGCGGAACGCAGGTTGGTCCCTGGGCGCGCCCGGCTGTACGACGCGACCACCTTGGCGGCTCGCTCCATGGCCTCATCGAGCCACCGGTCGAGGTAGGGCTTCGGGTCGATGGGGGCCAGCCGGGTGCCGGGCGAGACCGGGATGACCTTGTATTCCACCTTGCGGTTCTTGCCGCGGCCGGTGACGATTTCTTTGACCGGGGCCGGATGGATCTGGATGTGCAGATGGGGCGAGCCTCCCTTGGCGTCGCCGGAGTCGCCAACGAACCCGACCACATCGCCAACCTTGACCCGTGAGTCGTGCGGCGCGGAGTCGGCATAGGCACTCAGGTGGGCGAAGTAGAAGTAGGTGCCGTCGTCCTGATGGATGTACAGACCCTGCCCGCCGAGGTTGCCCGTCACGCGGGTGAGGGTGCCTTCGGTGGGTGAGATGAGCGGGGTGCCCGTCGGCGCGAACACGTCGGTGCCCTCGTGGAACCTGAACTCCGGATTCCACCGCGGGAACATCCAGTCGTTCACGAAGTTGGCGTCACCGGCCACCGGGAACCGGCCGAATCCCACTACCGCGGCCTGCTCCGGACTGAAGCCCATCTCGACGAGGGGCGCAAGCGCGGCGAGGAGACGCTTGGTGTTGTTGGCCTTCGACCGGGGATAGGCGTTGATGCGGGCCTGCGCTTCCGGCGGGACCACGCGCGGGCCGGGGGTCGGCTCACCACCGTCGCCCCCGCCGCCATCTCCGGGGGGGCTCGATGGCTGGCTCGGCGCCGTTGTCGTGGTGGTGCTGCGCGATGGCGCGGTTGTCGTGGTCGACGCAGGCGGCGCGGTCGTGGTGGTCGACGAAGGTTCATCGACCGGTGGCACCTGCTGGGTGGTCGAGGAGACCACTTGCGCGCCGGCCTGCCACATCCCGAGCGGGACGACCAAGGCAAGGATGGCGGCAAGCGAGACCAGTCGGCGGGGGGAGGTGTTCATGGTCCCTTAGTAGGTGCTGCGCCAGGCCCCGGAGCGAAGGCGGGCGACCCGCTCCTCGGTGGCCGGGTGGGTGCGGAACAGGCTGGCGAAGTTGACCTTGCGGCCGGTCAGCGGGTTCACGATGTAGGCCTGCGCTTGGGCCGGGTTGACGTCCATCGGGATGCGTTTGGCCCCGTCTTCGAGCTTCTCGAGCGCCCGAGCCAGCGCGTCGCCGTCGTTGATCAGCGCGGCTCCGGTGCGGTCGGCTTCGAACTCGCGGCTCCGGCTGAGCGCCATCTGCAGCACGCCGGCGGCCAGTGGGGCCAGCACCATCATGGCGATGAGGGCGATTGGGTTGCTGTTGCGGTCGTTGCTGCGCCCGCCGCCGCCGAACATCGCGCCCCACATGGCCATGCGGGCCATGAAGGTGATGCCCATGGCGATGGCCGCGGCCACCGAGCCGATGAGGATGTCGCGGTTGCCGACGTGGCTGATCTCGTGGGCCAGCACACCGCGCAACTCGTCCCAGGTGAGGATGTCGAGGATGCCCCGGGTGACGGCCACCGCGGCGTGATCGGGGCTGCGGCCCGTGGCGAAGGCGTTGGGCTGCGGTGCGGGGGTGACATACAGCTTCGGCATCGGCATCTGAGCCCGTTCGCAGAGCTCGCGCATGATGCGGTAGTACTCGGGCATCTCTGCCTCGGTCACCGGCACCGCTCTGGCCGCCTTGATGGCGAGGGTGTCAGAGAACCAGTAGGAGCCGCCGACAAAGACGAGGCCGAGCATCATGCCGATGGTGGCGCCGCTCCCACCGCCGATGGCGCCGCCACCCACGATCAGGAGCCCGCCGAGGGCGGCCAGGAGTGTGTAGGTCTTGATGGTGTTCTTCGACATGGGAGGTCACCTCGGTCGGTGCGTTGGGGGACTCAGGCAATTCAAGCCGCTGAAGCGACGCTAGTGGGGTCACCACTCACGGAAGATCCTCACCTGATTCTCATGTTGTTCTCAGGTTGGTGGGGCAGAATCAACGGTGATGAACGACACCTCTGACCTGCCGACGATCCCGGTCGAAGCCGAGCCGGTGACCCAGCCGGTGACCGCCGAAGCTCCGGTCGTCGCGGCCGAGACCGAGCCGACCACCGAGACGCCGGTCGCGCCCGTTCCCATCGTCGAATCGAGCCGGACCCGTCCCTCGATGGCCATGTTCTTGTGGGGAGCCCTTATCGGCGCGGTCGTGGCCGCGCTGGTGGCGGGGGGCCTGGTCATGGTTCTCGACGGCAACGACACCGCGCTCACCTCCTCGCCGTCCAACGGCTCTCGGCTGACCCAGCCTCAAGACATCCGGGGTGTGTTGGCCAAGGTCGAGCCGGCGGTGGTGTCGGTGACCTCGCAGTCGATCTCGGCCAACCGGTTCCTGCAGCCAGTCCCCAATGAGGGCGCTGGCACCGGCGTCATCATCTCGGCTGACGGCGTCATCATCACCAACAACCACGTGATCGCGGGTGCGACCAAGCTCACCGTCACCACCAGAGAGGGCAAGAACCTGGAGGCCACGGTGTTGGGCCGTGATCCGGGCCGCGATCTGGCCGTCATCAAGGTGGAGGCCACCAACCTGCCGACCGCGGTGCTGGGCGATTCCGGTGACCTGGTCGTCGGTGACGCGGTGATCGCCATCGGCAACGCGCTAGCCCTGCCCGGCGGACCGACCGTGACCACCGGCATCGTCTCCGCACTCGAGCGGTCGATCGAGACCATCTCCGGCCAAATCGACCATCTCATCCAGACCGACACCGCCATCAACCCGGGCAACTCCGGTGGGCCGCTGGTCAACAGCCGCGGCGAGGTGATCGGCATCAACACCGCCATCGCCGGCAACGCCCAGAACATCGGCTTCGCTATCGCCATCACGCCGGCCAAGCCCATCATCGAAGAACTGCGCAGCGGCACGACCAAGGTGCGTCCGTTCCTCGGTGTGCAGTCGGTGGGCGTCACGCCGCAGGTGGCCACGCAGTTCGACCTGTCTGTCGATTCGGGGGCCCTGGTCACGGTGGTCACGCCCAACACCGGCGCCCAGGCAGCCGGCATCCGCAGCGGCGACGTGATCGTGGAGGTCGACGGCAATGCCATCGACGACCCCCAAGCACTGGTCGACGCCCTCGAGAAGCACAAGCCAGGTGACGAGGTCAAGATCACCCTCCAGCGGGGCGATCAGCGGCTGACCGTGACCGCCACCCTTGGCCAACGGCCCGCAAGTGTCAGTTGAGGCCTCCCCTGCTACCCTTTACGGAGCGCTCTAGTACCCACACGCAAGAAGCGAGCGCTTGTTGCAGGTTTTCTACGGATCTCCCGCACAGGTTCATGCGTGGAGAACAAGAAAGTCCGAGAAGACACACAATGGCACAAGGCACTGTGAAGTGGTTCAACGCAACGAATGGGTTCGGTTTCATCAGCCCCGACGACGGCGGTGAGGACCTCTTCGTGCACCAGTCCGAAATCCAGATGCAGGGCTACCGCGAGCTCCTCGAAGGCCAGAAGGTCGAGTTCGAGGTCACCCGCGGTCAGAAGGGCATGCAGGCCTCCAAGGTCTCGCCCGTCTGATCTGCATCACAAACTGAACGATCGAGGCCCGTTCCGGTTCGCCGGGGCGGGCCTCTTTCGCGTCTCCGGTGCGGGCGCGTCTGCGGGCTAGCGCATCAGTCGAAGTACCCGGAGTGGATGTAGACGCAATGCACGCCTTCGGCCCTGAACATTCCCAGGTTGCGGCGGTCGTCCTCGAAGGCCAGTTGCAGGTCGAAGCCATAGGCCCGCAGACCGTGCACGGTGTCGCGCTTGAACTCCTTCGCCGCGGCGTAGTCGCCCCAGTCGCGCATGATCAACAGGTCCCACCGCAGGCCGTAGTGGCGGAGCCAGGCCAGGGTCTCCGGTTCAACCCGATTGGGACGGCCGGTCAGCAACACGATGCGCAGGGTCGGGTCGAGCAGGGCCAAGAGTTGGGCCACGTCTTCGAAGAGCGGGTCATCTCCGCACGCCTCGAAGAACGCGTCCCAGTTGCGGCGGCCGCGGGCGCCGTCGATGAAGTGCTGACGGCCGGCGGCATCCGACAGCACACCGTCGATGTCGAAGACCACGGTTGGGCCAGGCTCGACCGGTCCGTCGCGCCACGTCCAGTTCTCCGGAGCGACGAACCCTGGGACGGGGCTCACTCCTCGGTCGGGTTGGTCTCGGAGCGCTTGCGGATCTCCTCGACGACCGCGGGATCAGCCAGCGTGGTGGTGTCGCCCAGGTCGCGGCCTTCGGCGACGTCACGCAGCAGGCGGCGCATGATCTTGCCCGAGCGGGTCTTGGGCAGATCGTCGGTGAAGATCACCGTCTTCGGGCGGGCGATGGGGCCAATCTTGGCCGCCACATGCTGCCTGAGCGCTTCGCCGCGCTCCTCGCTGGCCTCTTGATCGCCCTTCAGCGTGACGAAGGCGATGATGGCCTGACCGGTGGTGGCGTCGTTGGCGCCGACCACGGCCGACTCAGCCACGCTCGGATGATCGACCAGCGCGGACTCGACCTCGGTCGTCGACACCCGGTGACTCGAGATGTCCATCACGTCGTCGACCCGTCCGAGCAGCCACAAGTAGCCGTCGTCAGCGAGTTTGGCGCCGTCGCCGGCGAAGTAGCGGCCCTCGAACCGGCTCCAGTACGTCTCCTGATATCGCTCGGGGTCGCCGTAAATGCCGCGGAGCATCGATGGCCACGGCCGGGTCAGGGTGAGGTAGCCGCCGCCCTTCTCGACGGCGTTGCCCTGATCGTCAACCACCTCGGCGGCGATGCCTGGCAAGGGGTGGGTAGCCGAACCCGGCTTGGTGGTGGTGACCCCCGGCAAGGGCGAGATCATGATGGCCCCGGTCTCGGTCTGCCACCAGGTGTCGACGATCGGACAGCGCTCGCCGCCGATGTGTTCGTGGTACCACATCCAGGCCTCGGGGTTGATGGGCTCACCGACGGTGCCGAGTAGGCGAAGGCTCGACAGATCATGCTTGGCCGGGTAGTCGACGCCCCACTTCATGAACGTGCGGATGGCGGTCGGCGCGGTGTAGAGAATCGTCACCTTGTAGCGCTCGATGATGTCCCACAGCCGGTCCTTGTCGGGGGTGTCCGGCGTGCCTTCATACATCACGCTGGTGGCGCCGTTGGTGAGCGGGCCATACACGATGTAGCTGTGGCCGGTCACCCAACCGATGTCGGCCGCGCACCAGTAGATGTCTTCGGCCGGACGCAGGTCGAACACGTGCTTGTGAGTGAACGCAACCTGGGTGAGGTAGCCGCCGGTCGTGTGCATGATGCCCTTGGGC
>JBPCMH010000396.1:0-3213 GCA_051002495.1 Acidimicrobiales bacterium | reverse complement strand
GCCAGCACTGCTTTCCACCCTCCGTCTTGTCTGTAGCCAAGCATGTAGCCAACTGTTGGCGACGCTAGGCTTCTGCGGCCAGGATGCGGTCCATGAGTTCAGCCGCCTCGCGATGCGCCGCCGGCATGACGTGGCTGTAGAGGTCCATGGTCGTCGCCATCTGGGAGTGTCCGAGGATGTCCATCACCACTCGTGCCGAGACGCCTTGAGCCAGGAGCAGCGAGGCCGCACAATGCCGGAGGTCGTGAAACCGCTGTTCTGGCAAGTCGGCGTCTCGGAGCAAGCGCTTCAGGCGCTTGAGGACGTTCGACGGCTCCAGGGGGCGACCGATGGTATTGCTGAAGACGAGGCCCATATCCTCCCAGGCGGTGCCCTGAGCGAGTCGCTCCTCAAGTTGACGTACCCGGTGCCCCCGCAGGGCGAGCACGAGTGAGGCGGGTACGCTCAGCGTTCGGCGGGACTTTTCGGTCTTGGGCTCCTTAAAAATGAGCTTACCTTTGACGCGCTGTAGTGCTCGCCGAATGTGGATGGTGCCGGTCTCGAGGTCGACGTCTTCCCAGCGCAATCCGAGGGCTTCGCCGATCCTCAGCCCAAGCGCGATGGCGACGCGATAGAGTGCTTCGAGGCGATCACCTTCGGCTGCGACTAAGAATTCACGGGCTTGCTCGGGGCTGAGCGGGTGGACTTCGACTCGTCGGATTTTTGGCGGGTCCGTCAGGGCTGCTACGTTCCGTCCCACGAGTCCCCACTTGAGAGCCCGGTTCAACGCGATACGGAGAACCGTTCGGATGTAGGAGACCGTGCGCGGCGAGAGCCCCGACTCCTGCTTACTTCTGAGGAGCCTGGTGACGTCCTGGGGGGTCAGCTTCGTAAGTCGCAGGTTGCCAGGGGTCGGCACGATATGGACTCGACATGTGTCTGCATAGCTCGAATGGGTCTTCGGTTCGAGGTTCGGTTGAACTACATCCGCCAGCCAACGCTCAAGGAACTGACTGACCGTCTGGCGTTCGGTTGCCACCGGTAGGCCCTGTTGCTGGTCGCGCAGCGCGATCTTGAGCTTCTCCGCGACCTCGCGGCGCGACTTCCCGTAGAGGGGCTTGCGGCGGCGCTTGCCGTCCACGTACCCGAGGTCTACCGTGGCGACCCATCGCCCGTCGCTCTCCCGCCGGTAAATCGACCCTTCTCCATGACCGCGTCGAGATCCCATATCTACTTTCCTTTCTGCTCACGACCGTGAAACGACGATGGGTCGCCCTTGCTGACCAGACCTCGTCAACCTCTCGCCGACCGCCCCGCCGGACCGCTCACCGAACCCGTTTCCTCGGCCTGTTCAGTCATCGCGGTGCGGCGTGCCGCGTATCGCCGTCGGGCCCGTTCGCGATCCTGCTCCTGCTTCGACGCGCTCCGGCAGCTGGCGCTGCAGAAGTGGGCCCGGTCACGGCGCGGGGAGCGCTCCGCGGGCCGCGGGTAGAGATTCCCACACCAACCGCAGCGCAGCAGTCCGGGCGGCCACCACACCGCCATCGCCAACCGGAGGACCAGGATCGGGTAGAGGCTCGACCCTGGCTGCAAATAGGCCGCCCAGGGTGCGGACCCGGCGTCTCCACGGGGCTCGTTCACCTCGATGACCAACTGCGATGGTCCCGGCACCCTCGCCGCGAACCGGAGACGGAGCGGGTACGAGCCGATCAGCTCGTTGAGGATATGCTCGAGCACCTGGTCCGGACGCCCCTCGAGCGGCTTCGCCATCGCCGCCCTGACGACGTCCACGTCGAGGGCATCACGGTCGCCATCACCGTTCCTCCTGGCCAGGTCATCCCGGTCGGACCAGGCCAGGAGGTTGGTCGGCTCGGCGACCGCCGCGGCGATGTCCCCGGGATCGCAGGGTCGAGCGTCTTGGAGATCGGCCGCGAGGCGGAGGACGGCGCGGAAGCGGGCGGCCACGTGGTGCCAGATCGTGATCGGCTCCCACCACTGGTCGGCCACATTCCGACGACCGTCGATCAGGTCGTCTCGCAGGTCCTCCCGTTCCCGACCCTGACTCGCCCACATGCGGGCGAAGAGATCGAGCGGTGCGGTGCCGACCGGCGGTCCGGGTCGTCCTTCGGCATTGATCCCCAGGACACCCGATTCGCGGGCATACCCTTCGATCGCCACCGGCGCCGCATCGGCGAGCTTGACGAAATCGGCCAGCAGGTCCGGCCCCGCGACGGTCTCCCGGGCCAACTCGGCCGACCATTCGAGCCGCACGAGGCGCTCGTCCGCGGCCAGCCAGAGCCGGGGCACGACGAGGCGCGTCAGCGGCGGGTCGGCGGCACGGATCAGGAGGCCGGTCGCCACCGCGGCCGAGTCATCGCCGCCCTGATCCTGGTCCAGTTCGGGTCTTGGCATGGCGCTCCTCCGTGGTTGGCCAAGAACGGCCAAGTGAGCTTGCGACGTCTCTCACAATGAAGGATGATTTCAACCGGTCCACATGTTACTATATTGTCCGTTATCGCGACACATGGTCGACGGCGAGCAAGAGGATGGTGCCATGGTTGAACGTGTCGACCCGGCCGAGGGGACGGGGGCTCGGCAATTTCCGGAGGCTTCGGGGGGCCACGGCGAACCTCTCCTCCTCCGGATCAGGGAGGCCGCTGCGCTCTGCGGCCTGAGCCCGGCCAAGATGGCCCAACTGGTGTCCAGCGGGGTCATGCCCAGCGTGACGATCGGGCGGTCCAGGCGGATCGTCCGGGCCGATCTCGAGCGCTGGATCGCCGAGAGGATCGCCGAGGCTCGGTAGTGTCTGGGTTCGGCCGTCAGGATGTGACCGGGCC
Organism: Acidimicrobiales bacterium; assembly: GCA_051002495.1. Taxonomy (GTDB): domain Bacteria; phylum Actinomycetota; class Acidimicrobiia; order Acidimicrobiales; family CADCTF01; genus JBPCMH01. The sequence goes on along the minus strand of JBPCMH010000396.1, from coordinate 397 downwards.
ACGTGCCGATCACCACCGCCCCCTCGATCCCGAGGTCCGCGATCGTAACCCATCTCTGAGCGACACGGCGCCTCTTCGGAGGCGCCGTTCGTGTCATCGGAGGAACCTAGATGCCGCAATCGGCCGAGTCCAAAATCGTCAATCAGATTCCTGGGCAACCGCCCATTTCCCTCTCGGTCCTCCCTGGCAGCATCCCCGAGGTCCTCATCCGAGTTCCGCAATGGGTCGGGTGGACGTACAGGTTTGCCGGCAAGCGCTGGACGAAGATTCCCATCGACCCCGCCACGGGTGGCAATGCGAGCGTGACGAACTCAGCTACCTGGGCCACCTTCGGGCGGGCCCTGGCTCGCTCGCGTCGACCTGGGATAGCTGGCGTCGGGTTCGTCCTGACGGACAC
>JBPCMH010000395.1:0-8768 GCA_051002495.1 Acidimicrobiales bacterium | reverse complement strand
CACCACTACCACCCTGGCCCGCACCACCAGTCAACGACACGCCGATGCACTCGTCGAGATGGCCACGCACTCCGCCCCGATGCCGCCCGGTGCCAAGGAAGCCCGCATCCTGCTGTCGGTCCTCATGGGCGAAGGCACGTTCCGCAACCTTTGCGAAGTCGAGCTCACCCGCCGCCCCATCCCGCCCGGTGCCGTGCGGGAGTGGCTCGACGACACCCTGTTCGAGCGAATCGTCTTCGACGGGCCCGACCGAGTGCTCGGGGTCTCGCACCGCCGCGACTTCACCGGAGCGCTGCGACGGGCGATCGAGGTGCGTGACCGCACCTGCACCTGGCCGGGCTGCGACGTGCCCGCCGTCCGCTGCCACGGCGACCATGCCAACCCTGTAACCGCCGGAGGGCCAACCGCTCAGGCCAATGGCCAGTGCCTGTGCGCCACCCACAACGGGCACAAGGGAACCAACCCCGAACCCCGTCGGCGGGCCGATCCCGACGGCCACCTCCGCTGGCTCGACGACGACCCCTGACCCACTCCGTCAGCGGCCAGACGAATTTCACTCCACACGCCGGGTCGCAACGCGGGCCCGTTGGCCATTCGCGGCTATCGCTGCGACGCGACCCCTCCGCAGTAGCACGTCAGGTTGTCCGCCGGTCCTACCAACCTTCGGTCTCCACCCGTCGCCTCGAAGATCGTTGGTTCCACAACCGACGATGCTTAGGCAACCGGCATCCCCGGACATAGGCGGCAGCCCTTCGAGCGAGCGGAAGGGCCGCGGGCCGCTCCCTAGGGTGCACGGCGTGGACGCATTGGAACTTCCGCGAGCTGTGGCCGCGTGCACCTCGGTGGCCATCGCGTGCGGCCTGCGCGTCGATGACGCGGTCGTGCTGCACAACTCCAATCGGCTCGCGGTGCACCTTCAGCCGTGTGACGTGTTGGTTCGCGTCGCATCTCGTACCCGCCAGAAGGTCAACAACTTCGAAGTCGAGGTCGCTCAGCGCATGGCCGGAACCGGCGCTCCGCTGGCAACGCTCGATCGCCGGGTTGAGCCTCGGGTCTACGAACAGGACAACTTCGTGGTCACGCTGTGGACCTATTACGAACCCGTGGCACCGCACGACATCGCGCCGGACGAGTACGCCAGCGCGTTGGAGCGGTTGCACGCCGGCATGCAGGGGGCGGATCTGACCGGGGGCTGGCTGCCGCACTTCCTGGATCGAGTCGACGAGGCGCAACATCTCGTCGATGACCCCACCAACAACCCGGAGATCGCCGGCGCCGATCGCGAGTTGCTCGGCACGACATTGAGAACGATGAGGCGAGCGATCATCGAGCGAGGGGCGCCGGAGCAACTGCTGCACGGCGAGCCGCACCCAGGCAACGTGCTGCGAACGGCGGAGGGGCTGCTCTTCGTCGACCTCGAAACATGCTGCCGTGGGCCGATCGAGTTCGACATCGCCCATGCGACCAGCACGAGCAACGGGCCACCAATCGAAGTTGGCGCGCTCTATGCCGGCGCCGATCAGTCGCTGGTGCGCGACTGCTGGATGCTCATGTTGGCGATGGTCACGGCGTGGCGCTGCGAGCCGGGCGACGACCTCCCCAACGGAAGAGCGCGGGCGATGGACTGGATCGGTCAGCTGCGCGCCGCAGTCGGGCCAAAGGACGAGACTCGTTGACCCGCAGATCCACTCAGTGACCTAGCCGCTGGAAGCCCACGGCGGCCGCGCCAACAAGGGGGCCGTCCGCGGCGAGGCCGCCAGGGCGGATCACCGTCCCTCGGGAGAAGTCGAGGCGAGCGACGCGGTCGAGTTCGGCCTGGGCCGCGGCGAAGAACGGCTCGCCGAAGCCGAGAGCCACCGACCCGGCCACGACGGCGAGGCGCAGGTCGAGCAGGTTGGCCACCGAACCCACCGCCCGGCCAACCAGGGTGCCGGTGCGCTGAATGACCTCCGGTGACGCCTCGGCCGCCGCCCGGCCGGTGATGGCCGCGATGGCCGTGCCGGATGCCTCGGCCTCCAGACATCCACGCGCCCCACAGACACATGGTCGGCCGTCGGGCTCGACGATCACGTGGCCGATGTGGCCAGCATTGCCGTCGACGCCGTCGAGCAGTCGGCCGTCGAGGACGATCCCACCACCCACACCAGTCGACACCACCATGGCCAGGTAGTCGCGCTCCCCCGTCGCAGCGCCGACCCAGCCCTCGCCGAGGGCAAGCGCCTTGGCGTCATTGTCGACGAACACTGGAAGGCCGGTGAGCGACGCCAGCCGCTCCCGGAGCGGGAAGTCACGCCAGTCGGGGATGTTCAGCGGCGACACCTCGCTGCCGCCGGCAGACATCGGGCCCCCGCACCCGACGCCGCACGCCACCTCGTCACCAGATCGAACCGATCGCACGAGCCCCTGCAGAGCCCCGAAAACACCCTCGGCCGGCGTCGGGACGGTGGCCCGAACGAGAACCGCTCCGGCGTCGTCGACAACCCCCGCGGCCAACTTCGTTCCGCCGATATCGATGGCCAGTGCGGTGGGCACGGGCGAGACCGTAGCCTCACGGGCCATGAGCTTCAGCCTCCTCCTCGCCGATCTCACCGAAAACATCGATGGCCTGAGCGAACCGGAGCGACTCCACGCACTGTTCGATCTGTGCTGGGACCACCACCTCGAGGACTTCCCGGAGCAGGCCACGTCGTTCGGCGTGTCGGGCCATGGCCATCGGTGGACCGACCGCTCCGAATCAGCCATCGACCGTCGCAAGGGCGAGCGTCGCGACGTGCTCACCGCGGTGCGGTCGATCGACGCGACCCAACTCGAAGACACGGACCGGCTCTCGCTCGAGCTGATGCGCCGACGCTATGCCCAATCAGTCGACGGCCAAAGCTTGCCGCGCGAACTCATGCCGATCTCGATGATGGGTGGCCCCCAAACCAGCCTGGTGCGGACCTTCGAGCGCATGCCAACGGGCCAGCTTGGCCATCTCGACGATCACATCGCCCGACTCCATGGCGTCGGCGTCTATCTCGACCAGCTCATCGGGCTGATGGAAGAGGGCATCGCCCGAAACGTGACCCCGGCCCGGCTCACCGTCGAAGACATCCCACGGCAACTCGAAGCGCTCCTAGAGACGCCAACGCAGAACTCGCCATTCCTCGTTGGTTTCGCGGCCCGCGCCCCCCACATGGATCAGGCGGAGTTCGACGACCTGCGGGCCGATGCAGTCGACGCGCTGGAGAACGCGACCCAGCCCGCCCTGCGTCGCTTCATCGGCTTCCTCCGCGACACCTATCTACCGGCGTGTCGAACCACGATCGCGTGCGCCGACCTTCCCGACGGTGAGGCCTGGTACCGGCACCAGGTGCGCCAGTTCACCACGACATCGATGGACCCGGCTGAGATTCACGAACTGGGTGTGGCCGAGGTGAAGCGCATCAGGTCGGAGATGGATGAGGCGATGGTCGATGCCGGACACACCGGCACCTTTGAGGAGTTCTGCGATCACCTGCGCACCTCCCCGGAGTTCTTCCACACCACCGCGGAGGACTTACTGCGCGGCTACCGCGACATCGCCAAGCGCATCGACGCCGGTCTGCCGAGGCTGTTCGGTGTTCTCCCCCGCCTGCCCTATGGCATCTGCCCGATCCCCGATCACGAGGCGCCGAACACCACCACCGCGTACTACTTGCGGGGCTCGATCGAAGCCAAACGACCCGGTTGGTTTGCGGCCAACACCTACGACCTCAACTCCCGACCGACCTGGGAGATGGAGGCGCTGACCTTGCATGAGGCGGTGCCCGGTCATCACCTTCAGCTCGCGCTGCAAGCAGAACTCGATGGTCTTCCCAAGCAGCGGACGATGGGGATCGGAGCCGATGAGCACGACATCGGCGACACCGCCTATGTCGAGGGCTGGGGGCTGTACGCGGAGAAGCTGGGCTCGGAGTTGGGCTTGTACACCGATCCTCACAGCAGGTTCGGGCAACTCACCTACGAGATGTGGCGGGCGGTCCGGCTCGTCGTCGACACCGGCATTCACGCCTTCGGCTGGACCCGTCAGCAAGCCATCGACTTCTTCGCGGCCAACTCCTCGAAGCCGATCCACGACATCACCGTCGAGGTCGACCGCTATATCTCATGGCCCGGGCAGGCGCTGGCCTACAAGCTCGGCGAGCTCACATTCCTCCGCCTCCGCGCCGAAGCCACCGACGCCCTCGGATCGCGCTTCGACATCAGCGCGTTCCACGATCACGTGCTCGGCGCCGGAGCGCTGCCCTTGGACATGTTGGAGGAGCGCTTCCGCAACTGGCTCGCCGACGCGTGACCCCACGCTCGACCTCGAGCGCTGCCAGGTAATGGCTCCGCCTTCTGTACGCTGACCCACTGCGTCGACAGAGGGGGACGAACGTGGCCAGACAACGAGCGGCGACCCAGACCGTGACCGCGTTCGCCGACCGCTTTGATGGGCTGGTCGCCAACATCGAGAAGGTCATTCAAGGCAAGGAAGAGGCCATCCGGCTGGCGCTCGTGTGCCTCATCGCCGAAGGGCACTTGTTGCTGGAGGATGTTCCCGGCGTAGGCAAGACCAGCCTGGCCAAGGCCATGGCCGCGTCCATCGACGGGGAGTTCAGCCGAATCCAGTTCACCCCTGACCTCCTGCCTTCGGACGTGACCGGCGTGATGGTCTACAACCGCGGCTCAGGTGGGTTCGAGTTTCGCCACGGTGCGGTCTTCGCCCACATCGTCCTCGGCGACGAGATCAACCGGGCGTCGCCGAAGACCCAGTCCGCACTGCTGGAAGCCATGGAAGAGCGGCAGGTAACGGTCGACTCGGTCACGTACGCCCTCGAGGCACCGTTCATGGTGATCGCCACCCAGAACCCGATCGAACACGAGGGCACCTATCCCCTGCCGGAGAGCCAGCTCGACCGATTCCTGATGCGGATCGAGATGGGCTACCCCGACAAGGACGCAGAGATCCGCATCCTCGACACGCGCGGCTTGGCCTTCGCCGCTGAAGAGCTCTCGCCTGTGGTCAAAGCAAAGGACATCGAGGCCATGACCCGCATTGCCCAGGGCGTGCATGTCGCTCCTGGCATCAAGAGCTACCTGGTCGACCTGGCAGACGCGACGCGCCGCCACCCGAGGCTGACGCTCGGAGTCTCACCCCGGGGCACCCTCTCTCTGCTGAGGGCGGCTCGCGCCACCGCCGCCGCGGAGGGCCGCGACTTTGTGCTCCCCGACGACTGCAAAGCTCTCGCCTTCCCCGTGCTCGAACATCGGTTGATGCTCACCCCCGAGGCCCAGATGGGCGGCGTGTCGGTCGGCGATGTCCTCGATGAGGTGCTCGCCTCGGTGGCGGTGCCGACGGCAAAGGCCAAGTAGGCCTCGTGCCGACGAGACGGGGCTGGATGGCGGTTGTCGGCGCGGTGGCCTTCATCGTGTCCGGTCGGATCTTCGGCATCATCGAGTTGTACGTTCTCGCCGGCACCGCGCTCGCCCTCGCCGGCACCGCGTTCGCGTATGTCCGGGTGCGCACACCCCGTGTGCGGGTCGAACGGAGCATGCATCCGCCGCGGGTCTACGCCGGCACGTTCAGCCGGGTCGACCTCGACCTGGCGAACCTCGGCCGCCGCACCACGCCGGTCCTCCAGATCACCGATGCCTTCGACGGTGGGCGTCGCTCGGCTCGCTTCCTCGCGCCGCCGGTGGGTCCTCGTGGGCGGCGTCAGGCGGCGTACCGCCTGCCGACCGACCGCCGGGGCATCTACGACATCGGCCCGCTCGAAGTTGGCGTCGCTGACCCGTTCGGCCTCGCTTCGGCCCGCACGAAAGGCGCTGGGGTCGCGCAGCTCACGGTGTACCCGAAGGTCGACCGCATCCGACCGCTGCCTCAGACGCTGGGAAACGACCCGACCGCCGGAGCGGATCGCCCGACACCGCTGCTGGGCGCCGGCGACGACTTCTATGCCCTCCGTGAGTACGAGGTCGGCGACGACACCCGCCGGGTGCATTGGAAGTCGACGGCGCGCACCGGCGAACTCATGATCCGCCAGGACGAGATGCCGTGGCAGGAGCGGGCCACCATCCTGCTCGACGTCCGACGACACGTGCACTCAACTCAGTCGCTCGAACTCGCCGTTTCTGCCGCGGCGAGCATCTTCGAGGCGAGCAGCCGGGGCGGAGCCATCGTCCGGCTCATCTCAACCGATGGCACCGATTCCGGCTTTTCCGAGGGCCATGCGCACGCCCAGGCCATCCTCGAGCATCTGGCCACCATCGGATCGACCCGAACCGATCATCTCGCGGCCGCGGCCAGCGCGCTCCGTAAGGCGGGCAACGGCGGGGCCCTCGCGGTAATCACCACCGACTTGGCGTCCGGCACCGACGTCGAGACCATTGCCCGGCTGCAGACCAGGTACGGGCTGGTCACTCTTGTGATGCTCGAACGGTCATCTTGGGACGCCACCGCGCCCCCGTCGGAGGGAGCAGCGTCCACCTTTGGCATCCGGATGGTCCGCGTCACGGGCGAAACCCCGTTCGCGTCGGCCTGGGATCGGGCCATGCTGCCCACGAAGGCCAGGGCGTGACCTCGCCGCGAACGAGCGATCTCGACGACACGCTCGTCGGGACCGCCGTGCTCACCCTGCTGACCGTTGCCGTCGCTATCGGCTTCGGCCGGATTTTTGCCGGGGGCGCCTACGTGCTCCCGCTCGTCGCCATCAGCGTCGGAACCCACGCCTCCGCCTGGTGGAGCCGACGGCTGGGGTTCTCCACCGCGGTCGCCGCCATCTTCACCGTCATGGTGGCATCGCTGTTGATCGTCTGGATCGTTCTCCCGCAACTCACCACCTACGGGTGGCCGACATGGCACACGCTCCGTGGGGCGGGCGAGGCACTCACCTCAGCCCGCACCGAGTTCGGCCGGGCGGTCGCCCCGGTCGAGTTGATGCCGGGATATCTGATCGCCTCAATGGCGGGCATCTCGATCGCCGCCTTCATGGCCGATTGGGCGGCCTTCCGCATCAAAGCCCCATTCGAAGCATGCGTGCCCGCCTTCACGCTCTTCGTGTTCACCTCCGCGCTCGGAGCCGACCGGTTTCGCGCTCCATCAGTCGTGCTCTTTGTCGCCACCGTTTTGGCCTTCCTGCTGACCCACCAGCTCGCCCGACATAACCAGGCCGGTTCGTGGTTTGGCGGCCGGGCCAGGCAAGGAGCTGTCTCCCTTGCGAAGCTGGCCGGCGCGTTCGCGTTCGTGGCCATCGTGCTGGGACTGCTCGTCGGTCCGGCCCTGCCAGGTGCCGACGCCAACCCGCTCGTTCCCTACCGAGGCCGAATCCCGACAGGGCCAGCCAACCGGGCCACGGTCAGCCCCCTCGTCGACATCAGGGGCCGGCTCGTCGAACGCGCTGGCATCGAGGTCTTCACGGTGAAGACCGACACCAGGGCTTACTGGCGGCTGACTTCGCTGGATGAGTTCGACGGACAGATCTGGAGATCTGAGGACAATTATCGCAACACCGGTGGCCTCATTGAAGCCGATATGCGCCCCGACGCCGCGGTGGTCACCCAGGAAGTCAGGCAGGAGTACCAAATCAGTGGGCTCAGCTCGATCTGGGCCCCGGCGGCCTACCAGCCTGTCCAGGTCAGCGGCATCGACGGTGTGTCTTACGCGCCAGCCAGCGCCAGCGTCATCACCGCAGGCGACACCTCCGATGGACTCAAGTACTCGGTGAGGTCATCGATCCCGCAACTAGATCCTGACGCGTTACGGACCGCTCCCGCGGTTGCGCCCCGCTCCATCGCCGACCGCAACCTGGCCCTGCCCCCACTGTCGGCCAGGGTGAAGGGCTTCGCTCAGCAACTGGTGGCCAACCAGCCCACCCCGTACGACCAGGCGATGGCCATCCAAGGCTTCTTCCGCGACAACTACACCTACGACCTGAACGCCGCGATCGGCCACGACGCACGCACCATCGAGCGGTTCCTGTTCAACAACCGCTCCGGCTACTGCGAACAGTTCGCCGGCACCTTTGCCGTGCTCGCTCGCGCCGTCGGGCTGCCGTCACGGGTCGCGGTCGGGTTCACCCCCGGCGTGCTGAAGGACGACGGGCTCTATCACGTCTTCGACGAGAACGCCCATGCGTGGCCCGAGGTGTACCTCCACGGGTTCGGCTGGGTGGCTTTCGAGCCGACGCCGGGACGGGGTGCCCCCGGGGCAGAGGGCTACACCGGCGTGCCTGAGCAGCAAGACACCGAAGGCGCGTCGACCACGCCCACAACGGCCACCATCCCTCCCCAAGACAACTCCGAGCAGCTCACGCCCGAGACCAGCGTCCCCGACCCGCTTGCCGGGCAGGACCCCACCCTCGTCACGGGCGACGACCAACGACCGCTCGTGCGCCGCCCGGTGTGGTTGCTGGCTCTCGGCATGGCCATCCTCGCCCTCCTGTGGGTGCTGATCGTGCCGCTGCTGCACGCCGGCCACCGAACCAGGCGGCGACGCAACGCCCAGCAAACTGGACCGCCCGCCATCGTGATCGCGGCGTGGGCCGAGGCCCATGACGCGCTTCGGTCGGCGGGTGTACCCCGCCGGGGCTCAGAGACTCTCCGGGAGTTCGCGGCCAGGGCGGCAGCCGGCGCCGGGTTGTCCGCGGAGGCCGCCGCAGGTCTGCGGCGGCTGGCCTCGGTGGCCGCAGCCGCGATGTTCTCGCCCAGTCCGATCGACGTCGAGGTGGCCGCGGCGTCGATGGCCGACGGCAGCCGGGTCGCAGCCG
>JBPCMH010000394.1:0-3649 GCA_051002495.1 Acidimicrobiales bacterium | reverse complement strand
CCCCGGTTCTGGTCGAGGCGGGTCATGGCGAACCAGCGGTCGTCGGGCACGTCGGGGGCGTTGCCTCGGGCGATAAGGCAGTTGGTGTTGCACGGGTTGCCGACCACGAGCACCCGCACGTCATCTGCGGCGTGTGCGTTGATCGCCTCCCCGGCCGGCTTGAAGATGCTGCCGTTGATGTTGAGCAGGTCGCTGCGCTCCATGCCGGCCTTGCGAGGGACCGACCCGACGAGCATCGCCCAACTGGTGCCGTCGAATGCGGTCTTGTCGTCGGACGTGGTGACGACGTCGGCCAGGAGGGGGAACACACAGTCGTCAAGCTCCATCACCACACCATCGAGAGCCTTCATGGCCGGCTCGATCTCCTTGAGCCGAAGGACCACGGGCTGGTCAGGCCCGAGCAGCTGGCCGGAGGCGATCCGGTACAGGAGGGCGTAGCCGATGTTGCCGGCCGCGCCGGTAACGGTGACATGGACGGGAGCAGCGCTCATGGACCTGACACTAAGCCCGATACTGCGCACCTCACCAACCCATCAATCCAAGCCCAAGCGGCCAGCCCATCAAGAGACGGGCGGCCCATCTTTATGCGCGGGCGGACCGGAGCTCAGGACCGGCCGAGGCCGAGGCTGGCGTAGATCTCGCGGGTCGCGGTCGACTGGTTCAACGTATAGAAGTGCAGCCCGGGTGCCCCCTCGGCCAGCAGCTTCTCGCACAGCTCGGTGGCACACTCGATGCCGATACGGCGCACTTCATCCGGTGTGGTTCCGGCTTCGAGTCGAGCCGCCATCTCATCCGGCACCGCGGCCCCCATGGTTGCCATGCGGGGAATCGAAGCGAGGTTGGTGACGGGGATGATGCCGGGGATGACCGGCTTGTCGACACCGCGGTTGCCAAGGTCTTCCATCAGGCCGAGGTAGTCGGCACTGTCGAAGAAGAACTGGGTCACGGCGAAGTCGGCCAGCGCCATCTTCTCGACGAGCCGGTCGCGGTCGAAGGTGAGATCGGGCGACCGGGGATGGCCGATCGGGTGGGCGGCCACGCCGATCGAGAAACCGCCGATAGCCCTGGCCAGCTCCACCAACTCGATGGCATGCGCGAGCTCGCCTTCGATGGCGTCAGGATCTGTCGGAGGGTCGCCACCGAGCGCCATGAGGTTTTCAACGCCGGCCTTGCGCAGCTCCACCAGGATGTCGGCCAGCTCAAGGCGGCTGTGGGCGACGCAGATCAGGTGGGCCATCGGCGTGAGGGCCGTGGTCTGCAACATGCTGGCCACCAACGGGAGAGTGCGCAGCCTCGACGACGCCCCGCCCCGATAGGTCACCGACACGAACGACGGCTCCAGCGGCCCAAGGTCCTGCAGGGTCTTCACCAGGCGGGCCTGCTCGGCGTCGTTCTTCGGCGGGAAGAACTCGAAGGAGAAGGTCTGCCCTTGTGCCAGCAGCTCGGAGATCTTGGTCATAGCCCGGGTGATTCTAAGGACGCGGCCCGCTCGGCGGCCTCGACCACGTTGCGGAACAGCATGGCGATCGTGGTCGGGCCCACACCGCCAACCCGGGGCGTGATCGCGCCGGCGACCTGCTCGACCGACTCGTCCACATCTGGCAACAACTTCCGGCCCTCGTACCGCACCCCGGCGCCGATCACCACCGCGCCCGGCTTCACGTGCTCGGGCTGCACCATGAACGGCACGCCAGCCGCGGCCACAAGGATCTCAGCTTCCTTGGTGTAGTCGGCCCAGTTGGGCACACCGGTGTGCACGAGCGTGACCGCGGCGTTGGCCGTCGGACGCTTCTGGCTCATGAGGATCGACAGCGGACGGCCGATGGTGAACCCGCGTCCGATGATCACCATGTTCCGCCCGGCAACGGGGATGTCGTAGTGCGCCAGGATCGCCTCGATCCCCCCAGGGGTGCACGGCACCGGCGCGGGCATGCCCAACGCCAGCCGTCCCATGTTCATCGGATGGGAACCGTCGACGTCTTTGTCGGGGTCGATGTGGGCGATCGCCGCCTCGTAATCGAGATGCGACGGGATCGGGTGCTGCACGAGGATGCCGTGCACGGCCGGATCCTCGTTGTAGGCGATGATCGCCTCCTCTACCTGGGCCTGGGACGCGTCGGCCGGCAGGTGGGTGTGCGGGCTGGAGAAGCCCATCTCGTCGGCCTTCTTCATCTTCATCCGGATGTAGCCAGCGCTGGCGTCGTCGTCGCCGACGAGCATCGTGGCCAGGCCAGGAACGATCCCGCCGGCCCTGAGTTTCTCCGCCCGTTCGCGGACATCGTTGAGGACAGCCTCGGCCACCGGAGCGCCGGGAAGCATGCGTGCAGTCAATGGAGGAAGTGCCTTTCACCCGTGAACACCATGGCTACGCCCAACTCGTCGGCCTTGGCGATGACCTCGTCGTCGTGCAGCGCGCCGCCGGGCTGGATGACGACACCAACGCCGGCCGCGGCCGCGGCCTCGATGCCGTCCGGGAACGGATAGAACGCGTCGCTCGCACACGCCCCGCCCTTGGCCCGTCCGTCGGCCTTCTGAGCGGCGATCTGGCCGGCCTCGACCCGGTTCTGCTGACCGGCGCCGATGCCGACGGCCTGGCCGTTGGCCACCAGCACGATGGCGTTCGACTTCACGTGGCCGCAGATGCGCCAAGCCAACTCGACGTCTCGCCACTGGTCGTCGGTCGGCGCCACCTTGGTCACCACCCGCCAAGCGTCGCGCCCGGCCTCGAAGTGGTGGGGGTCCTGTACGAGGAACCCACCCCCGATCTGGCGCCAGTCACGAGTCACCGCCTCTGGAGCCTCGGCCGTCAACAACCTGGTGTTCTTGCGCTTCTTGGCCAGCCGTTCGAGCACGCCCTCGTCATAGCCGGGGGCGATGATCACGTCGGCCTGGGCCGCAGCCTCGATCTCCGTGCAGGTCGCATCGTCGATCACCCGGTTCACGGCCACGATGCCGCCGAAAGCAGAACGCTGATCGCAGTCGAAGGCCAGTTGATACGCGGTGGCCAGATCCGATGCCACCGCGGCACCGCACGGGTTGGCGTGCTTGATGATGGCGCAGGCTGGTTGATCGCCGAGGTCGTGCACGATCCGCCACGCCGCCTCGGCGTCGTACAGGTTGAGATACGACAGCGCCATGCCGCCGTGCTGTTCGACGGTGTCGAGCCACGACTGCGCCCCGATGTTGCGGTAGCGGGCGCCGCGCTGATGCGGGTTCTCGCCGTACCGCAACTCGCCCTCAGCCCGCTCAAGCGCGAGGTGCAGCGTGGGTGGCAGCGAGAGACCGTCCTCCTCGTCGAACCACTCAACGATCGCCGCGTCGTAGGCCGCGGTGTGGGCGAAGGCCGACCGAGCCAGTCGGCGACGGGTTTCGGCCGTCACCGTGCTCTCGGTGCGAATCTCATCCAATACCGGCCCGTAATCGGCGGGATCCACCACGATGGCCACGTGAGCGTGATTCTTGGCCGCGGCTCGCACCATCGTCGGGCCGCCGATGTCGATCATCTCGATCTCGCGCTGGCTGCTGAACGGGTACAGGTTGCAGGCCACCAGATCGATGGGCGTGATGTCTTGGGCAGCCAGATCGGCGTTGTGGTCGTCTTTGGACCGGTCGGCCAGGATGCCGCCGTGGATGCGGGGGTGCAGGGTCT
>JBPCMH010000393.1:0-6099 GCA_051002495.1 Acidimicrobiales bacterium | reverse complement strand
GCATCGACCTGCCTACCCCGACGGTGATGCCCTTCTTCGAACGGCCCGTCGTCACCACCAACGATGCGGTCGCCCCTTCGTTGCTCGCCCGCATCGACGACGACGGGGTTCGGTCGCTCCCGCTGATCGGAGCCATCGAACAGTGGAGCGACAACGTCGACCTGCTCAGTTCACCGGCACGCCGCGCCCAAGCCGTTCACTTCTACGGCCCTTAGCGACCACGACGAAACTACTTGCCTGGGTTCTGTGTCCTCCCCCCAAGTCCAGGCGATCCCACTGCGCAAGTAGTTTCGTCGTGGTCCCTTAGCGACCACGGATCGTCACGGCTCGCAGATGTCCAGGAGTTTGCGCAGCGTGCGCACGTTTCGGGCGGTACCCCCGTCCAGAGCGGCCTTGACCTCCTTGGGAAAAGCCGACTTGGAGATGCCGTTGGGGTGATGCGTCACCAGTTCGCCCTGCGTGCCGATGACGACGAGCCAGGTCGTCACGAGGGATCCGCCAGGGCCGTCAGGCTCGCGAGGCCTCGAAGATCGCACCGATCGACGCGTCGAGCATCGAGTTGAACTCATCGGCAGACTGCTGCGCAGTTAGACCCTCGGTGAGCGCCCGGGAGAAACTTGCCACCATGCCCTTGTTGCGGGCGAGGCGAGCGCAGGCTTCCTCGCGGGTGTAGCCCCCCGAGAGAGCGACGACACGAACCACGCGCGGGTGCTCGATGAGAGCGGCGTAGAGGTTGTCCTGTTCGGGGAGGGTGAGCTTCAGCATGACGTTCTCGTCGTCGCCGAGCCGATCGAGGTGGCTCAGAATCTGGAGCTTCAGCAGCGCTTCGGCCTCGGCCTTCGAGGGGCTGTGGATGTCGACTTCGGGCTCGATGATGGGCACCAGACCGGCGCCGACGATCTGACGACCGATCTCGAACTGCTGATCGACAATGGCCTTCACGCCCGACTCGCTTGCGATCTTGATGACTGAACGCATCTTGGTACCGAACACGCCGTGGCCTTTGGCCCGCTCCAGCAGATCGGCCAGGCCGGGGATGGGCTTCATGAGTTGAACGCCGTCGGCTTCGTCGGCCAAACCCTTGTCGACTTTCAGGAACGGCACGACCTTCGTAACAGCCCACAGGTACTCCGCGGAACCCTGCCCTTCGATCTGTCGCTCCATGGTGTTCTCGAACAGGATGGCGCCGAGCACGCGCGCCCCCGAGAACGCCGGGCTGGTGATGATGCGGGCGCGCATCTCGTGGATGACCCCGAACATCTCGTCATCGTTGTTGTATGCATCTTCGCCGACGCCATAGAGCTTCAGCGCCTTCGGGCTGCTGCCGCCGCTCTGGTCGAGCGCTGCAACGAAGCCGTCGTCGTCGCGGACCTTGTCGAACATCTGCTGGTTCATGTCAGCCTTTCTCAGGGATGGGTTCCCACCACTGGCACCACTAGTCACCACCCACGAGGATTCGCAGGGTTGGGTGCCAGCAATACGAGATGTCGTCGTCGGGATTGAGTAGAACGGTACCCGGCTATCGGGCCAGGTAATGAACCCTGATCGAGCGTCATCGAAACGCTGCGGCCACCTCCTCGATGAAGAGATCACACGTGTCGAGTCGCCGCCTCCCAGACCCCAGAGTGAAGTCGGGGACGATGAACTCATCGGCGCCAGCGTCCCGATAGCGGCCGATGATCTCGACCACTTCGGCCGGGGTACCAGCGACCGCAGCTCGGCCGGTGACGTCTCGCTTGTCGGCCAGCCACGACTCGTCGTTCGACAAGAACAGCACGGCCTGGGTCGACACCGCTATCTCGTCGGGATCCCGACCAAGATCATCGCAATGGCTCCGGAGCACGCTCACCTTGTGCGCGAGCACTTCGGGCGTGGTCCAGGCGTTCCACTCATCGGCCCAACGGGCTGCGGTCCGCATGGTCCGCTTCTCCCCGCCGCCGCCGATAAGGATAGGGAGCCGCGTTTGTGCCGGCACCGGCTGGTTCGGAGCGTCGCTGACCGCGAAGTACTCCCCTGCGACTGAAGTGCGGCCCTCGCGGAGCATCGAGACCACGATCTCGCATGCCTCATCGAACCGATCGAGGCGCTCCTTCACCGTGCCCAGATCCAGGCCGTAGGCGGCGTGTTCGTTCTCTTGCCATCCTGCGCCGATGCCGAGAAGAAGACGACCATCTGAGATCTGGTCGACGGCGGCTGCGATGTTGGCCAAGACCGCCGGGTGCCGGTAGGTGACGCTGCTCACGAGCGTGCCGAGCCGGACACGTGGCACGACGGCCGCCAGCGCGGCCATGACCGACCAGCACTCGATGGTGTCGCCGTCCAACGGGGTCGCGTCGGGGCCGTTGGGCATGAAGTGGTCAGCGAAGTAGACGCCATCCCACCCCGTCTTCTCACAATGCTGCGCTAGTTCGAGGATGTCGGACCACGGACGGTTGGGTCCGGGCCAGATGCTGAAGCGCACGGCGAACGCTCAGGCGTTCTTCGGTAGCTCCGAGAACGGCGTGTCCTTGTCATGGCTCGGCTCGCGGGGCAGGCCAAGGACGCGTTCGCCGATGATGTTCTTCTGGATCTGGTCGGTTCCGCCGTAGATCGGCGGGGCCTGGGCATACAACGCCCCGCCGGTGATCATGCCCAGGAACGGGTTGACTTTGGCGTCGTCGTTCTTCTTCTTTTGGCCGTCGTTGTACGCATGCAGCGTTCCCTCAGCGCCGAGGATGGACAGCCCGAGATCTCGCTGGAGACGGACGATGTCGCTCATGCTGAGCTTCGAGATGTTGGCCATGCCCGGCACGTCCTGACCGATAGAGCGCATGGCCTTGACCCGCTCGCCGTTGTAGCGGCCGATCTCGCCAAGTGTGTGCAGCCGCGCCAAACCCTGGCGGACGACCGGATCATCGATCTTGCCGTTGCCCTTGGCCACGTTGGCGAGCATCTGGGCCGAAGAGGGCCGCTTCTTCTTTGTCTCTCCACCCGAGCGGGCCTTGGTCCGCTCCTCGCGGGCGGTGACAAAGTCGCCGGAGCGACGCGACAGGTTGCCCGAGATCGTTCCGGGACCGGCGCCAAAACCGCCGCCACCCCCGCCGCCTGATCCCAACCCCGCCCGCTCGTTCATGAGCGTGGTGTTGGCCGCAGCCCAGCCACCGCCGAGGTCACCGATAACGGCACTCTCCGGCACGCGAGCGTCGGTCAGGAAGACCTCGTTGAACATGGCGTGACCGGTCATCTCGCGAAGCGGCCGGGTCTCGACGCCGGGCTGATGCATGTCGATAGCGAAGTAGGTGATGCCCCTGTGCTTGGGCGCGTCGGGGTCGGTGCGCGCGATCAGCATGGCCATGTCGGCGGTCTGCCCTGTTGAGGTCCACACCTTTTGGCCGTTGACGATGTACTCCTCACCGTCCTTCACCGCCTTGCAGGTGAGGCCGGCGAGATCGGAACCGGCACCGGGCTCGGAGAACAACTGGCACCAGGCCTGCTGGCCGGTGACGATGTCGCGCACGTACTTGTCGATCTGCTCTTGGGTGCCGTGGGCCGCGATGGTCGGTGCGGCGAGCATCAGGCCAAGCCCGCCCGGAGCACCAAGCGCGCCGAACTCGCCAATCGCCGTCGACACACGGACCGAGTCGCTGCGAGACAGGTCACGCCCGTAGGAGTTCTTGGGCAGCGTCGGTGCCGACCAGCCGGCGACGCCGAGGCGCTCCCACCATTCGGCGACGGTCAGGTCGGGATCCCAGTTCTCCTCAAGCCAGGCGTTCAACTCATCGAGGAGCTCGTCCTTCGCGGCAGTCTTCGGGTTGTTCTCGAACGTGGTCACGTCACGATCCTTCCGGCCGAGGAGCCAATAACCCCATGCTCGCGGTCAGAGAGCCTCAGACGCAAAACCGTACGGTGCGGTCAAGTTTCGGGTGAGCCCGATTCCGGCTCCACTGGCCGCAGAAACACCCGCTTTGGCGGCTCGTCGTAGCCCTTCCAGCCGTAAGGGTCCTCGCCCGCAACGTGGACCACGTTGCGGTTGTCGAACACCCCGACTTGGCCGCCATCGATCGAAGCTCCCGGGATCCACGGAAGCAACGACCATGCGTTGCAGTAGTGGTTCACCAAGGCTCGCCGATAGCCGTCGCTCCGATTCTTGTAGGAATGATGCAGCAGGTAGCCATTGAAGAAGACCACCGCCCCGGCCGCGACCTCTACCGCCACCGCACCATCAGCCACGAAACCGTGGGCGCGATCCGCGAGGTCGAACTCATCGTCGCCGTGAGCTTCGGTCGGCCACAGATACCCGTTGCGGTGCGATCCAGGCAGTACCCAAAGACACCCGTTCGCGACGGTCGCGTCGTCGAGGGCGATCCACGCCCCCACCAGCGAACGATCGCGGGTGGGAATGAACCGCTCGTCCTGATGCCATGCCTGGCCGGGAAGCCCAGGGGACTTCACGAACATCATCGACTGCATGCACTTGACACTCCCATCCCAGTGCGGCAAGTGGGCGCCAGTGATCTGGCTCAGGATTGCCGCCACCTGAGCGTGACGGACGTATCGCTCCACAGTCGGGCTCACCCAGTGGGGGAAGTGAACGGCCAGCAACGATCTCAGCGCCTCTTCATCGGTTGCGGTGGTTTCGACGTTCGGCCCGGCGTTAGCCACCGGATACTTGCCGCGGGCGAAGCCAACGATTTCCGCCCTGAGTTCTTCGACCTCGGTCGCGTCGAGCACGTCGGGGACGACGAGGTAGCCGTCATTGACATAGGTCGTCACGGCTGCCGGGCTCAGAGCGGGGGGCTCCCCGGCCAAGAGATCGCTCACGGTCACAGGTTAGTGACGGCGGCGAACGAAGACATGATCCGCCCCTTGCCCAAGCGCGCCCAGAGACGCAAGGAGCACTGAGGTCGTAACGTGAAGTCGTGCGGGTGTTGGTGGTCGACGACGACGCTGCAGGACGTGCTTCGCGAGTCGCTGCGGAGCGCCGGTCACGAGGCCGACGTGGTTGGCACCGGCGCCGAAGTTGTCTGGCTGGCCAAAGAGGTGCCGTTCGATGTCGTCATCCTCGACCGCATGCTTCCTGACGCCGACGGAGTCGATGTATGCCGTCAGCGACGAGAACTCGACCGGTGGGTGCCGGTGCTCATGCTCACTGGCCGCGTCGAGTGGCCCTCACGTTGGGCGACCTGCGTCTCGACCCTGACCATCGCACGGCCACGCGCCGGCCAGCTCGTCGACCTCACGCAGAAGGAGTTCACCATTCTCGAGCGCCTGATGCGGGCCGAGGAGCCGTGGTCACGCGGGAGGCGCTGATCTCGGGTGGATGGGACTTCGCGTCGAATCCAGATCCCAACGTGCTCGACGTACACATCCGGAACCTGCGGTCAAAGGTCGACAAGCCGTTCGACAGCGCACTCATTACGACCGTGCGCGGCGTCGGCTACCGACTGTCCCTCACCTAACTCCTTCAGCGCGCCTCGCTTCAGGTTGGCTTAATGTCGAGGGTCTTAGCCTGGCAGCAGTCGCCAAGAACACAAGGAGTTTCACCACCCATGTTGCAGGACTTCAAGAAGTTTCTCCTGCGGGGCAACCTGATTGACCTGGCGGTCGCGGTCATCATTGGTCTGGCGTTCGCCGCCGTAGTGAACAGCCTCGTCGCCGACATCGTCACCCCCTTGATCGCCGCAGTCGGTAACCAGCCCGATTTCTCATCCCTTGAGGCGTCGGTCGGCGATGGCGTTCTCAAATACGGCGTCTTCCTCAACGCACTCATCAACTTCGTGATCGTCGGCGCCGTGATGTTGCTGATTGTCAAGGGCGTCGAGAAGATGGAGGCCAGACGGGCCAAGGGCGACGTGCCCGAAGCGGAGAAGCCCGCTCCGACCAAGGACCAAGAGTTGCTCACCGAAATCCGGGATCTGCTGGCAGGGCAAAAGGCCAAGGCTTAAAGCTCGATCCCACGTTCACGGGAGGCCTCCCGCCAGGCCTCTCGTGTCGGGGGGATGGGCTCCGCCGGCCCTCCCTCCCCACCTCTCGAACGGGGGGCCGGGTTGACGGTGAGCGGGGGTCTTGTTGGTTCCACAGGCACACCACGAGACCCACCTCTCCCAAAAATCGATCCAA
>JBPCMH010000392.1:0-7130 GCA_051002495.1 Acidimicrobiales bacterium | reverse complement strand
GTTCGAGCGAGGTCGAAGTGGCATCGACCATGACCCCGCCGAACGCGGGGTGCTCCTGGCCAATCGCATCCAGGATCCGAGGGGCGAGCCAACGGGCGGTGGTGCCGCTGATGCCAAGGCGAACTCGTCCGGTTACCTCGCGACCGAGCGAGGTCACATCGGCGACGAGTGCGTCGAGTTCGGACTCGATGCGCCGGGATCGTTCGACGACGGCCTCGCCCTCGCTGGTAAGACACCCCTCGGCCCGATTGACCAGCGTGACGCCCAACTCCTTCTCGAGCCTGGCGATGTGGGTGGACACGTTTGATTGCACGGTCGCCAGTGCCTCGGCCGCGGCGGTAAAGGAGCCGTGGTCGGCCACGGCCACCAGCACTTGGAGCTGTCGGAGGTCCATCGCTAGCAACGATAGGTGATATCTCGAATAACTGTTGGACAGATGGCCCCGTATCGAGTTGACTGGTCATCAGTAGGACACGAGCCTTGAGCTGAGCCATCCCCCCCCGATTCAGCTCGGTTCGTGCAAGTGCGAAGGGACCGGACTACCCCCCAGCCCGGTCCCTTCGCCGCGTCCGGGGGTGGTGAGGCTTCGGTCCCGCCCCCGGCGTTCCTACTCTTGTCGGCTCAGGCCGTCGTAGGCTCAGGGCATGTCCAAGGGTGCCGCATTCTTCGATCTCGACCGCACGATCCTCAAGGGAGCGAGCGGCCCGCTGCTCACCGAGGCGCTGGGCGCAGCCGGCCTTGGCCCATCCAAGCCGATCCCGGGCCAGGGGCTGGTTTACCGATTCTTCGACCTGGTCGGCGAGACCCTGCCCTCGATGGCACTGGCCAGGGCCGCGGTGCTGGCGGCCAAGGGCTGGGATGCCGAGGTGGTTCGAGGCGCGGCCAAGGAGGCCGCCGTCCGGCTCGATGAGCTCGTGGCGCCGTTCGCCCGTCCCCTCATCGCCGACTACAAAGACCGCGGCCAACCGGTTGTGCTGGCCACGACCACCCCGCACGATCTGGTCGCGCCGTTCGCCGAGGCCATGGGCTTCGACGATGTCATTGCGACTCGCTACGCAGAGGGCGACGACGGCACCTACACCGGCAGCATCGTGGGCGAGTTCGTGTGGTCGCGCGGCAAGCTCAAGGCGGTGCGTCGATGGGCCGACGAGCACGGCGTCGACCTGGCCGAGTCGGCCGCCTTCTCCGACAGCCTGTATGACCTTCCGCTGTTGTCGGCCGTCGGCAGCCCGCATGCGGTCAACCCCGACATGCGCCTTCTCGCCGTCGCACTGGCCCGACGTTGGCCGGTGATGTGGCTCGATGTTCCGCCTGGGGTGCCGAAGGTGGCCGGCTTCGAGCCCTTCGACCTGGCCAAGTTGGTCAGTCGGCCTGAGTTGTTTCCTTACGCCAAGTTCGTGGTCGAGGGGCGGGAGAAGATCCCGGCGAACGGTCCGGGCATCGTCGTGGCCAACCACCGCAGTTACTTCGATCCGGTTGCAGTCGGCATGACCGTGCTTCCAACCGGTCGCTCGCTGCGCTTCCTCGGCAAGAAGGAGGTCTTCGACGCGCCGGTGGTCGGTCAGATGGCGAAGGCGATGGGCGGCATCAGGGTCGACCGGGGGAGTGGCACCGCCAACGAGTCTCTCCTCGACGCGGCGCGAGCACTTGAAGCTGGCGAGATGGTCGCGGTCATGCCGCAGGGGACGATCCCGCGGGGACGGGCGTTCTTCGATACCAAGCTCGTCGGTAAGACCGGCGCGGCGCGACTGGCCCAAGCCAGCCGGGCCCCCGTGATTCCCGTTGGCATGTGGGGGACCGAGAAGGTGTGGCCCCGGTCGTCGCGGGTGCCGCACGTGTGGACCGTCGCCAACCCACCGGAGATCCTCATCCGCGTCGGCGACCCGGTCGAGCTTTCCTACGACGACATCAGGGCCGACACCGAGCGCATCATGGACGCCATCGTTGCCCTACTGCCACCCGAGGCCCGTGAGGAACGTGAGCCAACGCCAGAAGAGTTGGCACTTACCGTTCCGGCCAACGTCGATCCCGACGACGTCGACTGAATCAATCAGCTGGTCACGTTGTCGACGCCCGGGTTCTTGCTGACGTTCGTTTGATTCCCGCCGCCACCGTCCATGAAGTAGACCTCTTCGTTGCCGTCGCGGAACGTCCGGAACGAGATCCCTGACCCGTTCGACAGCCACATGGGCTGATCATCACGCGCCGAGTTATTCGTCAGGCGAACATGCGGGTCATTGGGTCGGGCGACATCCATGAGCTTGATCTCCGAGCTGTTGCCAATTCCCGCGACATAGACAAGCAACGAAGCGTTCGTCGGCGACCACGATGGTTGAGAGCCAGCGACAAGGTTTTGCTGGTTGCTGCCGTCGGCGTTCATGACCCACGTCTCGCCGGGTGCCCCGCCGCCGCGGTGCCAGGCGAGTCGCTTGCCGTCGGCTGACCACGTCGGCCAGAGGTCGGTGACGCCCGCGCTATTGGTCAAGTTCGTCTGGCCCGACCCATCGGCGTTCATGACGAAGATGTCAAACGAACGGTCGTCGCGGTTTGAGATGAAGACGATCTTCGACCCGTCTGGCGAGAATCTCGGCGTCTCGTCTCTCGATGCGGCGGGCTGGGACGTCAACTGTTGTTTGCCGCTCCCGTCCGGATTCATCGCAAAGATTTTGACTTTCAGCCTGTCGGAGGGATGGCTCGCGAATGTGATGCGGGATTGATCTCGTGGCGAATGAGGTTGGACGTTGATCCCGTCCGTCGTCAGCTGTTTGAGATCCGACGCGTCCGGGTTGGCGCTAAAGAGCTGCTGGCCGCCCGACCGGTTGCTGCTAAAGAAGACGCGTGGGGAGCTCGGCGACGGCGCCACTACGACCGGTGCGGTTGCCGGCGGGGGCGTCGTTGGCGGGCGCGTCGGCGGGGGCGTCGCGGCCGGTGCGCCGCCGGCTTCCTCGCCCGTTGGTGCTTCTTGTGGCGGAGGTGTCACGGCGGTGGGAAGCGTGGTTGGTCCGCCAGCCGCGGCGAGATCCGCGGCCGCGGTCTCGGGGTCCTTCTTGAGCATGCCGGGCAGAATCATCGCGGCCAGCGCAATCGCTATCGCGCCGATCACGAGTGCCGGCACGAATCGGGGGACGCCGCGACCCTTGGTCTGAGTCATGGTGGCGTCGAGCACCACCGGCGGCTCGGTACCGGGGCGAACGATGATCTGGAACGGCCGGGGTGTGGGTTGGGCCAACTTCTCCCGTGTTGCCACCTTGACCGTGGCGGTGCCCTCGCCCCCGGGGGGAATGGTCATCGCGGGTGGGCGGATGTCGAAGGCCATGGCCTCGTCTGGGTCGGTAGCTTCGACCTCGGCCTCGACGTCGGTGTTGCCGCCGTTGGAGATGAACACGGTATGGACGGCGGTCCGCTTGCCCTCGGAGTTGCGAGGCGTCACCCGCGCCGTGACCGCGGCAAACCCGGCGATGTCTAGCTGGGCCTCCTCAACCGACGATCCGTCCGGGTCCTCGTGCGGAACGACCCGGATGCCGTAGGTCACGACCCCAGCTGGAACATCCGCAGTCCGCGGCGGCGTGAAAATGACCTGAGTTGACCCTTCGGCGCCAGGGAACAGCGACAGCACAGGGGGAGACACCGTGGCCCACGACGCCGCTTCTCCCAGCACCCCGATGGCGAACTGGTCGACGACCGAGCTCGTGTTTCGGACCTGCACGGTGATCGCGACCGACTCGCCCGGCGTGACCGCCGCGAGCGATGGATTCAGAACGACATAGCCCGCCATGGCTCCGACCCTACAACTCTCAGTACGACGTGGTCGTCGAGCTCACGGTGCCCACCATAACGAAGAGGATGAAGAAAACGATCAAAAGACCCCAAAGCGCAATGTTGAGCCAGGCGATGATCTTCGATGCCGTCAGGAGCCCCTCGCCGGTGAGGCGCCCGCCGCTCGCTTCCATCTTGGAGCGGGACGACGGCACCAGTACCAGCGCGACAACCGCGAGGATGACCGGACAGAACGGCCACGACAAACAGGCAAGCACCAGCGACACGATCGCGGTGCTCTCGGTCGACGCTGGCGGGGCGTATCCGCCGGGCTGAGGCTGGCCCCACCCTTGCTGCGGTGGCTGGCCCCACGCGCCTTGGGGAGGAGGCGGCGGTTCTGATGGCGACCACCCGGTGCCGGGCGCGGGTGGCGGAGGGGGCGCCGCGCTGCTACCCGGTTCCGGTGCTGGTCCCCACCCGCTCGGATCGTTGTCGCTCATTCCCCGCTCCTTGTCTGCCGTCAGGCGCTGGCGCCGACCCGGCCGGCGTGTTCGGTTTCCATCCGCCGCACCCGGTCAACCGGGATGACGTGCCAGAAGTGCTCTGCGGCGGTCGTCCAGTGTTGCAGGATGTCGGCCGCGAGTCGTGACCTGGTCAGTTCGTGGTGCCGCTCGATGAGCCAGCGCAATTCCTCGAGGTGCTCGGCATCGGGCCGTATCGCGTCGACCAGTGCCGTGTTGAGCCGGGCGTTCAACCGCGTCTGGGGGTCGAACACATACGCCTGACCACCCGTCATGCCGGCGCCCAGGTTGTAGCCGACCGGTCCGAGCGAGACCACGGTGCCGCCAGTCATGTACTCGCAGCAATGGTCGCCAGCGCCCTCGATGACGGCGACCGCGCCGGAGTTTCTCACCGCGAAGCGCTCGCCCGCGCTGCCGGCCATGAACATCTCGCCGGCGGTGGCGCCATAGAGGCACGTGTTGCCAGCCAAGACGGCCGCGGGGCCGTTGTAGTCGTCGCGGACGCTCACATCGTCGGCCGGCGGACGGATCACGACGCGACCACCGCCCATACCTTTGCCTACGTAGTCGTTGGCCTCGCCGATCAGCTCGAAGGCGATGCCGTCGCTGAGGAACGCGGCGAAACTTTGCCCGGCCTCGCCGTCGAAGCGCACTCGGGCCACACCTCGTGGGCTGCGGTCGCCGAACTCAAGGCTGAGAGCGCCGCCGAGCGCGGCACCGACGGTTCGATCGGCATTCGTGATGGGATAGGCGAGTTCGATGTCGTCGCCGTCCCACACCAGTTGGAAAGCGTCTGCCGCGACCCGGTCGCCCAGGTCGGAGCGGGGGCGCTGGATGGGCACGCCGTGCTCGAACCGTCGGGGCGCCGTCGAGTCGACAGGCACTTCCAGGAGCGGTGAAAGATCGACCTTGTCGGCCCTGGCGTTCCCGGTCACCTTCTGGCGCAGGCACTCCACGCGGCCGATCGCTTCGTCGAGCGAACGGAACCCGAGTTCAGCGAGGTACTTGCGCACCTCCCCGGCCATGAAGAGCATGTACGTGGCAACACCCTCAGGTGTGCCAGCGAAGTTGGCCCGCAGGCTCGGGCGTTGGGTGGCGATGCCGGGCTTGCACGTGTCCTTGTGGCACGACCGCAACATGATGCAGCCCTCGGCGATCATCGCCGCGGTGCCAAAGGAGTACTCGTCGGCGCCGAGCAGCGCCGCGATGATCACATCGCGGCCGGTGAGGAAGCCTCCGTCGACCCGCACTCTCACCCGACTGCGCAGCCCGTTCTCGATCAGCATGGTCTGCGTCTCGGCCAGGCCCAGCTCCCATGGCAGTCCGGCGTGCTTGATCGACGACAGGGGAGAGGCGCCGGTGCCGCCGTTGGCCCCGCTGATCTGCACCACGTCGGCCAGGGCTTTCACCACGCCCGCGGCGATGGTGCCGACGCCCTCCTCGGCCACCAGCTTCACCGACACGTCGGCGAACCCTTTTACCTGCTTCAGATCGAAGATGAGCTGGGCCAGATCCTCGATCGAGTAGATGTCGTGGTGCGGCGGTGGGCTGATCAGAGTGACACCGGGTTGGGTGTGGCGTAGTCGGGCGATTTCGTCGCTCACCTTGTTGCCAGGGAGCTGGCCGCCCTCGCCGGGCTTCGACCCCTGAGCAACTTTGATCTGCAACTCGTCGGCATAGGCGCAGTACTCGGGCGTGACGCCGAAACGCCCGGACGCGATCTGCTTGATCCGGCTGTTCTTGTCGTCGCGCCCAGTGCCCCTGGTGCGGTAGCGGGACGGATCTTCGCCGCCCTCGCCACAGTTCGACTTGCCGCCGATCAAGTTCATTGCCCGGGCCAACGTCTCGTGCGCCTCCGCCGAGAGCGATCCGTGCGACATGGCGCCGGTCGAGAAGCGCTGCACGATGGACGTGGCGGGTTCGACCTCGTCAATCGGCACTGGGTCGGCGGCCGGAACCAACTCCAGCACGTCGCGAACCTCGGTGACCGGGCGTTGGTTGACCATGGCCGCGAACTTGTCATAGGCCTCGTCCGACTCCGACCCGATGGCCTTCTGCAGCTGATGGGCGATCGCCATGTTCTGCAGCGCGTCGGCCACGTCTTTGTTGTGCGAGTGGTACTCGCCACCGCGCTTGGTTCCCTTATCTCGGTAGTAGCCGGGCCTGAGCATCTCGGCCGCGGCGTGGCGCTCCAACGCATCTTCTCCGAGCTCGTCCCAACCAATGCCGCCGATCGTGGAGGGGGTGCCGGTGAAACAAAGGTCGATGACCTCGCCGGCCAGGCCAATGGCCTCGAAGGTTTGTGCGCCGCGATAGGAGTCGACGGTGGAGATGCCCATCTTCGACATGATCTTCAGGACGCCATCCTCCAGCGCGGCCTGGTAGCGCTCCTGGGCTTCGGGTGACGACACGTCGGAGTCGTCGGCCGCGTCGGCGTCGGCCGCCACGGTCTCCAAGACGAGGCGGGGGCTGATGGCATCGGCGCCGTAGCCCAGCAGCGTGGCGACGTGGTGGGTGTCCTTGGCGTCGTCGGCTACCACCACGAGGCTGGTGAGGCTTCGAAGGCCCTCGCTCACGAGGCGGTGGTGGACGCCGCCGGTGATAAGGAGCGACGGGATCGGCACCCGGTCGTCATCGACCCTGCCGTTGTCGATGACCAGGATGCCGGTGCCTTCGCGCACCGCGTCGGTGGCCTCGGCCTGCAGGGCCTCGACCGCGGCACGAAGGCCAGCCGGGCCATCCGCGGCGGGGAATGTGGCGTCGATTGCGCGTACTTCGAAGTCACCCGCGGCGCGTCGGATGAGCTCCTGGACGGCGGACGGGTAGAGGAAGAACGACCGGAGGGTGATCAGG
>JBPCMH010000391.1:0-3658 GCA_051002495.1 Acidimicrobiales bacterium | reverse complement strand
GTCCAGGGCGCCGTCACGGATCGCCGCGGCCAGCCCGTCCTCGTCTTCGAGCCCGAGCCGAGCCAGCCCGGTGGCGTGCTCCTCGGCCTGCTCCATGCCGATACGGAGTTCGCGCTCGACCATGCCGAGCACGTTGACCGCCACTCTCGTGTGGAACTTCACCCGCCCGCTGACGACAGGCATCACGTCGCTATCGAGGAACTCCCGCACGGCTTCCACCAGCGCGGCGGAGTCGGGGATGTCGTGCGGATTCATTGCAACATCTCCAGAAGATCCCACTCGACCTCGCAGACCCGACGCCCGATAGCGGCGAGCTCAACCGAGCGGGTCGCTCCGGAGGTGTGGGCCAGCGTCTGGAGGATCGACATGATCCCCCACTTCAAGTTGGCCAGCATCTCCCACCAGCGCAGGGCGTCGGCGTCGACCCTGACTCCGCCGGCTTCCTGATAGGCGCCGATGAGGTCGTCGTACTGCCCAAACCCGCCCACCGGAGGGTCGGCGCCGAAGCGCCACGACTTCGCGCACAGCCACCCAAGGTCTTCGATCGGATCGCCTCGGTGAGCTAGCTCCCAATCGAGCACCGCCCGCAGACCATCGGGGCCGACCATCAGGTTGCCGTTGCGGAAGTCGCCGTGAACGATCACCGGTTCGTTGGGAGGCGGACGGTTGGCATCCAACCAACGGATAGCCAACTCGAACGCTGGGTGGGGCTGGCCGAGCGAGTGGAGCATGTCGGCCCACTGGGCCACCTCATCTGGTGCGGCCGGAGCCTCGATGACCTCGATCGGCATCGAGTGAATCTGGGCCAGCGCGGTGCCGCACTGCGCGGCGAGAAGCCGTCGAGCGTCGGCGAAGGTTTCGTCGCGGAGGATCTTGCGCGGGATCGTCTCGCCATCGATCTTTTCCATCACGAGATAGGCCGTGGCCAGCGGTCCACCTGCCGGACCTGCCGCGACGACCGCGGGGACGGGTACGCCGGCAGTCGCAGCCGCGGCGAGCAGGTCCTGCTCGACATCCATGCCGCTACGACTCGACCGCGGCGGATCTCGTCGCAGAATCAGGTCGCGGCCCCGACCCTTTGGCGCCGCGTGCCGGAACGCCCAGGTCTCGCGAGATGCGCCGCCCGAGAGCCGAACGAGATCCGCAACCGAACCACCGAGGACAGCTTCAAGGGCCTCTTGGAGGGCGTCGGCCGCCGCCACCTCAGCAGTACTTGCGCAGCGTGGGGTACGGGTTGACCGCGCCACCGCCACCTGGATGAATCTCGAAGTGCAGGTGCGGCGTGCCCCTGGCGTTGCCGTCGTCACCGACATAGGCGATCACGGTGCCAGCCGCGACCTTACCGCCTTGCCCGTAGCCGGAGAGGTGGGTGCCGAAGTAGGTGGTGCCGTCGACGCCTTTCAGGAAGTACGACCGACCGCCGAGGCTGACGGTGCGGTGCGTCACCGTGCCGGCAACCGGTGCGACCAGCGGTGTACCGCGCCTGGCCATCATGTCGGTGCCCTGGTGCCCGCGACCACCCGAACGCGGTGCGCCCCAGTCGTTGGTGAAGGAGTGCGGCCCCTGCACCGGGCAGACCCATGAGCCGGATGCGATCACGCCCGTGACTTGACCAACAGGTGCGCGGCGCGATGCACGTGCCGCGCTCTGCCGCTGAGACGCCTGAGCCGCCTGAGCCGCGAGCTTGGCCTTGTAGGCCTTCTCCGCCGCGGCCAGGCGGTCAAGCTCCTTGTAGGCCGCGAGCTTCTTGTCCTTCATCTCGGCCGCGGCCTTCCGCTGCGCGTCGAGCCCGGAGGCCAGCGCGGCCTTCTGCGCGTCGAGATCGCCGCGGGCGGCCCGCCACTCATCGAGCGCGTCGGTGTTGCCGTAGGTGACGTACTTGGCCATGGCCATGCCGCGGGCAGAGCGGGCGAGGTCGCCGTCGAAGAGGGCGGCAGGACCGGCTCCTCCACGCATGTAGGTGGTGACTGCGACGCTCTTGACGGTGGCGTCGAGACCGGCGATGCGCCGCTCGGCATCCGCCACGCGAGCCTCGGTCTCGCTCACGGCCAGCTGCGCCTTGGCCAGCGTTGACTCGGCGGCCGACAATCTGGCCGCCGCCTGGTTGGCCTTGGTCTGTGCCGCTTGCCGGACCTTGGTCGGGTCGGCCGCGGAAGCTGGCGACGCCAGCAAGCTGACCATCGCGAGGACGGCCGCGATGGCGACCAGGGCTCGACGCATGAGGGGAGAGGCTAGCGACATGAAGGGGGCCAAACGAGTTTCAGCGGACGGACAGCGTGCCCAGGTCCGGGTCGTTCTTTCCACAGATTCGCCGTCACCGGTCCCCCGACCTGCCTAGGGGCCTGCGGCGGCGGAGCACGAGGGCCCAGGCCGTCAACCCGCCCACCACGGTGAGCGCGACCACGAGCCCCCAAGGTGAGCCATCTTCGACCTCTCCGGCTTGGCGTGGGGCCGAAATGTCGAAGTTTGACCCGGCCGAGTTGCTGGCCCCGCTCGCGTCGGCGCTGGGGTTCGTACCCGAGCGTGGACCCGACCCCCCCGCTGGGTCTTGCTCGGCCGGGGAGGTCGGACCCTCCCGGGCGAGATCCGATCCCCGGCTCTTACCGCTGGGGACGGGCCCACCGGTGGCCAGGGTGGTGGCTGCCGAGGGCCGTGCCGTAGTGGATGGCGCCGCGCCCCCGTTGCCACCGCTCGAGGGACCGGCCGCCTTCGAGGTGGTCGTTGTCGCGGTCCCGCCCGAGGCCGCGGGTCGGTCGGGGGGCGGACCCGAGCAAAGGTCACCGAACGGCACGTAGCCGGGGGCTCGTCCGGTCCCCCAAGCCCAGGCCTCGACGTCGCCGTCGCGCACCGTCGTGCTGGCCGCTCCGGCACGGGAGTACTGATAGCTGTTCGCACCCCACGGGGCCCTGAAGTAGGCCCAGTAGCGCCCGTTCGGGTCGCAGGTGAGGCAGTCGTTGGCAGGACACCCGGTACGGCACAGCGAACAGACCGCGCTTCCCTGCCCGCCGTAATCGGAGAACACCGCGTCGACGTCAGCCCGCCGCAACAACTCGGCACCGCTGATGGACGGTTCCGAAAACGTGACGCACATCGACTTTGTCGTCCCGTCACCGACGTCGATCACCAGGCCCACCCGATTCGTTGTGGCCGCCGACACCCGCGTCGGGGTGATGGGGGTGGTGGTCATGAACGAGACAGCGACCATGACCAGCGCCACCAGGGCACTCGACTTGCGAAGCCCGATCACCCTCAGCCGGCGATGGCAACGACGGGCGAGGAGGTCTTGCCCACCGCCGAGCCGAGGAAGGGTGCGTCACCGAAGGAGAACACCCCACCATCCCGGCCGACCAGCCAATAGCCCGACCCCGAGGTGGCACTCCCCGCGGTGATCGGCGCGGCGAGCCGCCGCCCGCCCATCGACCCGTGGAAGGGAGCGTCACCGAAGGAGAACACCCCACCGTCGGCCGCGAACAGCCAGTAGCCGAGTCCGCTCGAGGTAGCCCCGCCGCCGACCACCGGCGAGTTCAGGGTTCGGTCGGCGAGCGAGCCCCAGAAGCCGGCATCGCCAAAGGCGAACACGCCCCCGTCGGAGGCGACCAGCCAGTAGCCCTGCCCCGACGGGGTGGCCAACATCGCCACAATGGGCCTGTTCAGAACC
>JBPCMH010000390.1:0-5458 GCA_051002495.1 Acidimicrobiales bacterium | reverse complement strand
GATCAAGGCCCCGGTTGAGCCGCAGTCGGAACTCGTTAACCGGAAGCGCGGCCAGCGCCGGCCCGTCCAGACCCGGAGCCACCGCCCAGATCGTGTCGCCGTCCCGATGGATCGATTTGGTCGCCGGAGGGAGCTCCGCGGCCTCGACGACGCGGGCGAGGTCGAGCGTCACCGACCAGCGGTGCAGCGGGCTCCAGCGGTCGTCTGGATCCACCCCGCCCCGCAGGTAGCGCTCGGCGCCAGCGGCCATGATGCCGCCGTTACTGGACGAGTACATGGCCTTGATCGGCGCGTCGCGCCAGTAGATCGCCCGCGACCGTGTGGCATCGACCGCGGCCAGCCAGCCCGCGCTGTCGTCCTGCCGCTCACGGACCACGCCGCGATACACCTGACAGGCATCGGTGGCGCAGATGTCAGCGCCGAGGTCTTTGTAGGCGGCCGAGACGCCGGTTCGATTCCACTCCCACAGGGCATACGTGCGTGCCGCGATGGCTTGGGCCCGCTGGGCCTCGGCCGGCCACGTCGGCGGTACCTCGCTGATACCCCGCACGTAGTCCTCGACGTCGACGTGATTGATCACCGCGACGCCCGCTGGCGCCGGGACGACCTCGATGGCTCCCCGGTAGAGGCCAACCTCGTCGACCTCAATCGGCCCGCTGGATGCCGCATCGATGGGCTCGAAGCGCACGCTGGTCGCCAACCAACCTGATCGTGCCGCCTCTGCCTTGGCCGCCTCGGCTCGAGGCGCGAGCGCGGCCGTGGTCAGGAACAGCAACAGGGTGGCGGCCCCCAGACGGCCGAGACGACGCATTGACAGGCAATCTTAGGCCCCCGTCGGCATCGCGCCGATTCAGCCCCGACGGGCTGGCACCAGGCGCACTCGGTATCGATCGGTGAACAGCGACAGCGGATCGAAGTAGGCCGTGCCCCGGCGGGCCCCGAAGTGCAGCCGTCGCTCGCCGGTGATGCCGACCACCTGGCCGCCCCGCACCGTCTGGCCCCGACGCACGGAGATGCTGGCGAGGAACGAATACGACGTGCGGACGCCATCCCGGTGCGCCACGGTCACGTGGAGCGTGCCGCCGACCTGGCCGGCGAAGCTAACCACGCCTGCTCCAGCCGCTCGCACCCTGGTTCCCGGCTGGGTGCCGTACTCGACGCCCCGATTGCCCGCACCCCACCGCTGGGCCGGGGGTCGGAACGGATCGGTCACCGGCGCGTCAACCGGCGGCCGGTAGGCCACCCATGCCGACGCCGGCACAGACTTCGCCGCGAGCTGCGACGGACGACTCTGCGGTGTCGGTGCGGCAACAACGGCGACGGTCATGGCCGCGGTGGCCAGAACAACAGCAACGGTGACTGCTCGCATGGACGTCTCCCAGGCTCAACGGAACCAATGGGAGAAGCGTGTTGGAGACCGTACGCGACGAAGGCGCCCACCTCAACGGTGGACGCCTTCGTTGCTCGTACTTTTGGACGCCCTACCGGCCGAGATCCACGGCGGTCACTGAGCCTGTCGTGGAACTGACCGAACTTGAGAGGCCGGTGTAGAGGACCTTGAGTTCGTACGTGTGGTCTCCCGCGGCTGCGGCAGCGTGAAGACCGCTCACGTTCAGTGCGACCTGACCGGCACCCGTGAGGAGGATGGTCTGCACCTGCGAGACCGCGGTTGCACCCTCGAAGATGCCCCAGCTGAGCATGTCGGCAGCCGCGCAGCCGGTGCAGGTGACGACCGTCTGACCGGTCAGGAGCACCTTGTGCGGGGCGGTGTCAGTGATCGTCAAGATTGCCGATGCGACACCGGCTCCCGGGGTGCCCACGCCGTTGATTGTTGCGGGTCCACCAATGCCGTTCGCGGCGTTGGCGGTCTGCTTCGCGGTGGTTACCGCGCCGTCGGCAAGGTCGGCCGCACCGATAGTGCCGTCAGCGATTTTCGCCCCGGTCACGGCGTCGGCGGCCAACTTCCCGGTCGTCACGGCGTCGGCGGCCAACTTCCCGGTCGTCACGGCGGTATCGGCCAACTTCGCTTCGGTGACGTTCGCGTCCGCGATCTTCGGCGTGGTGACCGAGCCAGCCGCCAACTTGTCCGAGGTAACCGCTCCGGTCGCCAGATCAGCGGCCGTGATCGTGCTGTCGAGGATGTCGTCCGTCGTAATCGATCCGTCGACGATCTTGGCGCTGTTCACCGAGTCCGCGGCAAGTTTGACCAAAGTGATGTTGGCATCCAGGACTTTCGCCGTGGTGATGGCGCCGTTCGCTACCTTCGCTGTGGTGACCGCGCCGTCAGCGATCTTGGCGGTTGCTACAGCAGCGTTCTTGAGATCGGATTCCTCGACGGCGTCTGCGGCAATCTTGTCGGTCGTCACCGAGTCAGCACCAAGCTTCCCGTTGGTGACGGCGACGTTGGCAATCTTGTCGGTCGTGACATTCACGTCAGCGAGCTTCGCTGTCGTGACGTTCGCGTCGAGGATCTTCGCTGTGGTAACCGCATCAGCGGCCAACTTCGGCGTCGTGACTGCATCATTTGCGAGGTCCGCCGTCAGGATCGTGCCGTCCGAGATTTTGTCTGTCGTCACGGAGTCGGCCCCGAGCTTCGCGTTCGTGACCGCTCCGGCTGCAAGCTTGCCCGTCGTCACATTGAGGTCGATGATCTTGGCCGTCGCGACGGCGTTGTCCGCCAAGTCCGCTGTCAGGATCGTGCCGTCGAGGATCTCGTCGGTCGCCACCGAGCCTGTAGCCAACGACAAGGCCGTCAGCGAGTTGTCGGCGATGTTGATGTCGGTGATGGTGTCCGTGGCGATCTTGGCCGTCGTGACCGCGCCGTTCACGATCTCGATCGTGTTGACCTTCATGTGCTGATCGCCAGCGGCGTCGCTGTCCTTCAGGAGGTCGCCTCGAAGGCTCGCTACCGCGGCAGCGCGATTGCTGATCTCGGTGTTCAGGTCCGAGGTCAGCGTGCTGACCGCCGCGGTGCGCGCCGTGATCTCATTGTCAAGAGCCGTCTGGAGGCCGACGTCGGCGGCCTTGCGGGCCGTCTCCTCGGCGAGGTCGCCCGCGGTGCGCTCGTTCTTCTCGTTGAGGACCGTGGCGTCGATCGTGGCCTTGGCCGTGGCCAGGGTGGCGGCGTCGGCCGACTGCTGGTTGGACGCCGCGTTGGAAAGCGCCTGCTGCAGCGTGCGCTCCGCATTCTGGCGGGCGGCGATTTCGGCCTGCAACTCGGTCAAGTTCGGAACGTCGAAGGCGAGCTTGGAGAGCGTCACCGAGCCGGGGGCGAGTTTGGCGTTCGTGACAGCTTCGTCAACGAGTTCCTTGGTCTCGACACACGGCTTCTTACAGGCCACGTCTGACGAAACCGCGGCGAGCGCGGCTTCCTCTGCAGTCACCGAACCGACTTGCTCGGCCGGTGACAAGGCGCCGCGTTCAACGGCCTCGGAGCCGCCGCCAACGGCACCGATGGTTCGGGCGACGGCTATGCCGCCAACCAGCAACAGGAGTAATCCCAAGGTCCAACGTCCCGCCGAGCTCATAAGCTCATCTCCGCTCTTTCTCGTAAACCGGGCAGTCCGACCTCTCGAACTGTCCGAGCCTTCACAGTACGTGACTCCTGAACTGCGCCGCAACCGAAGTTGTCACGCAGGGTGACTCATTTGTCCGGATCAGGGCGCCGTCGTCGACGTCCCGTTCTCCTTCTGCCGCTTGATCTCCCGCAGGATCGGTGAGTCGTCGGCCAGATCCTCAACCAACACTACCTCGCTCTTCCGGATCAGCATCTCGTTGCGAGGACCGTGGATCTCGCGGTTGACCTCGAGCAGCGCGCGCACCGGCTCGGCCTCGGCGTCAGGCCGGCTCTCGCGGAGGAAGAACGCATCCTCCAACTTGTAGAAGTCGCTGTTGGCGTTGCTGATCCGGCCGAAGTACACCCGATCGTTGGCCAAGATCACGGCCTGGTAGCTGTTGCGATCGATCTGACCGGCGAACGGGTCGTCCGAACCAGTCAGGTCGTCTCCGCCGAACAACAAACCGCCACCGATACCGAGGGCGAGTCCGACCAGGAGCGCCAACAGCACGGGTACAAGGTTGGAGTTTGAGCGTCGGGCATGCATCCGTCCGCCCGGGGATTCGGTGGTGCCAGATGGCCCCGATGTACTGGCCGGTCCGGCTGTGCTGGACGGTCCGGGTGTGCTGGACGGTCCGGCTGGCGACGGCTCAGGCCGCTCAGGCCGCTCAGGCCGGTCGGGCCGGTCGGTTCGATCGCCCGCTGGCTCGGGCCGAGGAGTTCGATCAGGGGTGTTCGGCGCACCGCGATCGCCGCCGCGGGGGTCGCTGTAGCCCATCAGGCCATCTCTCGCTCAGGTTCGCCCATCTTCGAGCGAAGCTGCAGCACCGCCTTGGTGTGGATCTGACACACGCGGCTCTCGGTCACGCCGAGGATCTCGCCGATCTCAGACAAGGTGAGTCCTTCGTAGTAGTAGAGGGTCAACACGATCTTCTCGCGATCACCAAGACGATTGATCGCGGCGGCGAGGAGCTGCTTCATCTCCTCCACCTCGAACGTGGCGACGGGCCCAGCCGACCTGTCGGCGATGGTGTCGCCCAACGTGGCCGACTCGCCCCGCTCGCCTCCGCTCAGCACCTCATCCAGTGCGACGAGGCCGACGAATGAGATCTGGGTGAAGATCGTCTGGAGGTCGTTTTCGGAGATTTCCATCTCCTCGGCCACTTCGGCGTCGGTGGGCGTGCGCAGCAGTTGGGCCTCGAGGGTGGAGTAGGCCTTCTCGACGTTGCGCGCCTTGGCCCGCACCGACCGCGGCACCCAGTCAATCGAGCGAAGTTCGTCGATGATCGCCCCCTTGATGCGGGCGATGGCATAAGTCTCGAACTTGATGTTTCGGGTGATGTCGAACTTCGTGATGGCATCGATCAGGCCGAACACGCCGTAACTCACCAAGTCGGACTGCTCGATGCTTTGCGGAAGACCGGCGGCGACGCGGCCCGCGACGTACTTCACCAACGGCGAATAGTGGACGATCAGACGGTCGCGTTCGTCCTGCGACTCCGTCTTCTTGTACTCGGCCCAGAGCAGTTCGAGTGCTCCGGCTTCGTCGTCGTCCACGCCCCAATCCTCTGCTCGCCTATCAGGCAGGTTGCCCACCACGGTCGGTGAAACTCAGTGTAGACGGCGAGTTACGGTTTCACGGGCTCCCACCGCCCACCGTCCCCACGCACGGTGAGCCCTGCCCTTGCCAGGCGGTGCAAAATAGCGATGGCAGCCGCAGGGCCAAGGCCGGTTCGGGCGACGATCTGTTCGATGCTGACCGGCTCGAATCCAACGGCATCAAGGACGGTCTGGTCCTCCGGCGACACTTCGGCCGCGGCCCGCGCTCCCGACCCGGTGCCAGCTGTCGGGAAGGGCGCTCCGGCAAGCGACAGGGCCACCTCGATATCGTCGAGGTCGCAC
>JBPCMH010000389.1:0-4224 GCA_051002495.1 Acidimicrobiales bacterium | reverse complement strand
GCCCGCTCCTCGCCGGTGGCCTTGTGGCCGGGGCGGGGAATGACCTCATCAAGGCCCTTGAACGCCAAGTAGCCGGCCGGGTCGATGAGCTTCGTGCCGACAAGCACATCCTCGTCGGGGAACGCGAGCACCGCCCGGCGGTACTGATCCGCGAGGAGGGCTCTGAGCACCGTGTCACGCTTCGATGTCCGCTTCACCGAGGCGATGCCGATAAGCATCGCCGGTGTCCCCCCGATGCGCTCCAGCGTGCAGAACGAGAAGCCGTGGAGCCGGCTGTTCTCGCGGGCCAGGCTGATAAGGACCCACTCCTCCCGCTGCTTCGACAGCATCCCAATCTCGAACCCAGCAGGGCCGTCGGCGCAGATGTCTGCCATCTCGCCCAATTCGGCGTCACTGAGAGCGGTGCAGTCCTTGGTCTCGACCTCGATCGCCATGGCGTGTAGGGCTCCCCTCCTTGACCGTCTGGTCAACAAGAGTAGAGGGTCAGCGCGGTGCTCGGCCAAAGTGGGAATCTGGCGGGCCCCACCGAGGACGAAATCGCCGCGCCATGGAGGGCACCAGCCGGCCGAATCAGGGCGAGGATCGTTCGGCCGAGCGGATGGCCTGCGGACCGAGCAGGACCCGCACTTCGGCCAGGAGTCCGTTGCCTGCGTTGACCGAGAACTCATCGGACAGCCGCAGCACCTTCTCGCCCACATGCAAGAACACGTGCGAGTCACCCGGGTGTTCCAACAGCAGGCGCTTGAGCTCGTCAACGCCGGTATCGGTCAGCGTCGACAACGGCAGCGCAATGTGCACCGGCGGGCCCGTGTCGAGGTTGAGCTCCACGGGACGGACCTCCATGACCACCAGCTTCGGTGGTTCCTCCCTCTTATCAATGCGGGCCTTGACGCAAACCACCGCGTCGTCGGTCAGGAGGCTCCCGAACTCGAGCATGGTGCGGGGAAACACCCAAGCATCGATGCTGGCGTCGAGATCTTCGAGGGTGAACGTGGCCATCAGGTCGCCCTTTTTGGTGTACTTCCGGGACAGGCTGGTGATCACCCCGCCGACGACGCGCACCTCGCCTTCGTTGCCCTCGCGCATCTCGTCGATGGAGCAATCGGCCAACTTCCGCAGCGCCGACTCCGCACCCATTAACGGGTGATCCGAGACGTAGAGCCCGAGCATCTCCTTTTCGAACGCGAGACGAGGAAGCTTGTCGAACTCCTCGTCGGGAATGGGCACCCGTGTCTCAGAGAAGCCACCTTCGGCCGGGTCGATCGACTCGAGTTCGCCGAAGAGGCTCATCACCCCCTGCTCCTCCTCACGCCGCCGCGCCACCGTTCGGTCAATGATCTGCTCGAACACCAGACAGAGACCCTTGCGGGGGTGCTCGAGGCTGTCGAAGGCGCCGGCCTTGATGAGCGACTCGACCGTGCGCTTGTTCAGCACTTGGGGGTCAACCCGCTGACAGAAGTCGTAGAAGTCGACGAAAGGCCCGTTCTCTACACGGTCGGCCAGGATGTGGCTCACCAGGCCCTCGCCAACATTCCGAATGGCAGACAATCCGAACGGGATGGCGCCGTCGGTCACCGTGAAGTCGCTCGACGCGAGGTTGATGTCGGGCACGAGCACCGGCACGCCGATCGTTCTGCACTCCGACAGGTACTTGGCGGTGGCGTCTTTGTCGGACTTGACCGAGGTGAGGAGCGCGGCCAGATACTCCACCGGGTAATGGGCCTTGAGGTACGCCGTCTGATACGCGATGAGACCGTAGCCATAGGAGTGGCTTTTGCCGAACGCATAGTCAGCGAACGGCTCGATGATGTCGAACAGCGCGGTTCCAATGTCGCGCCCGTAGCCGGTGGTCTCGCATCCCTCGACGAACTTCTTGCGCTCCTTGGCGATGAGCTCCCGGATCTTCTTACCGCACGCCTTTCGCAGGTTGTCGGCCTCTTCGAGGGTGTAGCCGGCGAACTTCTGCGCTACCCGCATGACCGACTCCTGGTAGATCATCAGGCCTTGTGTGTCGCCGAGGATCTCCTCCAAGTCGGGATGCAGATAGGTGATGGGCTTGCGCCCGTTCTTCCGCTCGGCGTAGTCGGTGTGCATGTTGGCCGCCATCGGGCCTGGCCGGTACAGGGCGACAAGCGCGGCCACGTCGTCGAAGCTCGTCGGCGCCAACTGACGCATCAGGGCCCGCATCGGGCCGCCCTCCAGCTGGAAGACGCCGATGGAATCGCCTCGCCGCAACAACTCGAACGTGGCGTCGTCGTCGAGGGCGATGTCGTCGATGTCGGGCCGAGTGCCTCTTGCCTCGGAGATGACGTCGAGGGCCATCTCGATGACGTCGAGGTTCCTCAGGCCGAGGAAGTCCATCTTGAGCAGGCCGAGCTCCTCGACGCCGTGCATCTCGTACTGGGTGACGATGGGAGCGTCGTCGATAGAGCCGCCCGGGCCCGGTTTGCGCTGGATTGGTAGGTATTCCGTGAGCGGGTCGCGGGTGATGACCACCGCTGCGGCGTGAATGCCGTCTTGGCGACGGAGCCCCTCAAGACCTTTGGCCACGTCGACCACCTTGGTGACGTCAGGATCGAGGGCGTACATCTCCCTGAGCTCGCTCGCCGCCTTGTAGCCGTCGGCGAACTTGTCGTGCTTCTCGAAGCACGCCCAAAGCGGAGTATCCCGGCCCATCACCAGCGGGGGCATGGCCTTTGCCACTTTGTCACCGACTGCGTACGGGTATCCGAGCACGCGTGCCGCGTCGCGCACCGCGGCCCTGGCCTTGATGGTCGAGAACGTGACGATCTGCGCCACGTGGTCCCACCCGTAGCGGTCCGACGCGTACTTGATCATCTCGCCCCGGTACCGAGAGTCGAAGTCCATGTCGATATCGGGCATCTCCCGTCGCCCCGGGTTGAGGAACCGCTCGAAGAGCAGGTCGTAGCGGATCGGGTCGAGCTCGGTGATCCGAAGGCAGTACGCGACACAGCATCCGGCGGCCGAACCGCGCCCTGGGCCGACCCGAATGTTGTGATCGCGGGCGTAGCGAATGAGATCCCAGACCACCAGAAAGTACGACGAGAACCCCATCTCGGCGATCACGCGGAGCTCGTAGTCGAGCCGATCGACAACCTCGTCGGGCAGCGACGCGCCGTAGCGGCGACGGGCGCCTTCGTAGGTCAGACCACGCAAGTAGTCGGAGTCGTCGGTGTAGCCCTCTGCAATGGCGAAGGTGGGCAGCGTCGGCTTGCCGAACTCGATCTCGACGCTGGCCCGCTCGGCGATCCAAAGCGTGTTGTCGCATGCCTCGGGGTAGTCGCGGAACAGCGACCGCATCTCCATGGCCGACTTCAGGTAGTGCTGGTCGCCCTCGAATTTGAGCCGGTTCGGATCATCGATGTTGGAGCCAGTTTGGACGCACAGGAGCGCGTCGTGGGCAACGTGGTCTTCGCGGTGGGTGTAATGGCTGTCGTTTGTGGCCAACAAGGGCGCCTTGAT
Organism: Acidimicrobiales bacterium; assembly: GCA_051002495.1. Classification (GTDB taxonomy): domain Bacteria; phylum Actinomycetota; class Acidimicrobiia; order Acidimicrobiales; family CADCTF01; genus JBPCMH01. The sequence goes on along the minus strand of JBPCMH010000389.1, from coordinate 741 downwards.
GCGCTTGGCGACCTCGATGAGTTGCGGGTTGGTGGTGCGCTGGGCGGCTAGTCCGTGGTCTTGGAGCTCGACGAAGAGGTTGTCGCGACCAAAGATGTCCTGCAGACGGGCGGCCAGCTCGACGGCCCGTTCGAACTGCCCAGCCAGCAGGGCCTGCAGCACGACGCCGCCGAGGCAGCCCGTCGTCGCGACCACGCCTTCGTGGTGGCGTTCGAGCAGCTCCCAGTCAAGTCGGGGCTTGTAGTAGTAACCCTCGAGGTAGGCCTCAGAGGACAACCGCATCAGGTTGCGGTAGCCGAGCGTCGTTTCGGCCAGCAACGTGAGGTGGTAGTAGAGCTTTTGCCCGCCGTCGACGGCGCCACCGGTGTCATCGATCCGGCCAGTTCGCCGCGGGCGCTCATGTCGGCTCTCCCCCGCCATGTAGGCCTCGGTGCCGATGACCGGCGTGATGCCCTGGGCCCGGCACTCCTTGTAGAAGTCGAGCACGCCGTACATGTTGCCGTGATCAGTGATACCGATCGCGGGCTGTCCGTCGGCGACCGCGGCCGCGATCACTTCGGCCACCCTGGCTGCACCATCGAGCATGGAGGACTCGGTGTGCAGGTGCAGATGGGTGAACGAGTCGCCCACGTTCCTGCCCTCCCGACATTGTCCACAGGGGTTGTGGATACCCCTGTGGACGAGTTACACGGCTGTTATTCGCAGGGTAGCGCGCCGCTGGAGGGCCCGCGGCTCCTACAC
>JBPCMH010000388.1:0-4974 GCA_051002495.1 Acidimicrobiales bacterium | reverse complement strand
GCTTGGCATGTGCGGGATGTCATTGGCGAGCGGGCCGCGAGAGCAGGAGTGCCGTGCGTGGCGTTGAGCCCGTGTCCGGATCTGGCCAGCCTGGCGTGGGCGGACCGGGTCTTGCCTGGCGAGGCCGATGAGCGGCAGTCGTGGCCCATGGCCGAGGCGATCGACCTGCGGGAGGAAGACCCCGGTAATGGCCTGCTCACCCGCCGACTGGCGACGATCCTGCGCGGCGACGGCCGGGTGCTGTGCGTGCTGAATCGGAAGGGTCGAGCTCGGTTGCTGGCTTGCACGGCATGTCAGGCGGTGGCCAGGTGCACCGCATGTGACGCGGCGGTCGGACAGAACGACGGTGGCCTTGATTGTCCGCGTTGCGGTGCGACTCGACCGCTGGTTTGCGCGGACTGTGGCGGGGGCCGACTGAAGACCCTCCGGCCCGGCGTCAGCCGGCTTCGCGAGCAGCTGGCCGCTTTGGCCAACGAGCCGGTCGGTGAGGTCACCGCGACCGCGGCAACGGGTGCGGATCGGCGCATCGTCATCGGTACGGAGGCGGTGCTGCACCGGGGAGGTCGCGCCGAGACCGTGGTCTTCCTGGATGTCGATCAGGAGTTGTTGGCCCCGAGGTATAGGGCGGTGGAGGAAGCTTTCGCCCTCATCACCAGGGCGGCACGGCTGACCGGAGGTCGGCGCGGCCCTGGCCGGCTGGTGCTCCAGACTCGAATGCCCGATCACGACGTGGTGCTGGCGTTGGTTCACGGGGACCCCGAACGGGTGGCGGCCGGCGAGCGTGAGCGGCGATCAGCCTTGAGTTTCCCGCCATTCTCGGCCATGGCCGCGGTGTCCGGTGCGGCGGCCACGACCTACGTCGAAGCCATCGACGGCGTCGAGAAGATCAGTCTCGACGGCGACACATGGATCGTCAGGGCGCCGGATCATCAGACCCTTTGCGATGCGCTTGCCGCCGCGCCACGGCCAAGCGGCCGCCTTCGCGTCGAGGTCGACCCCTTACGGCTCTGACCTGGCGCGCCACTTGCCCGGTTGGTCTCGAACCCCCGGTTCAGGCGTCTTCGTTCTGAGCGTTATCCTGTAGGCCATGTCGACGTACCAGATCCGCGTCTTCGGAGACCCGGTCCTCAACCAGCGCGCCGCCGAGGTGGGCGACATCGACGGCCGTCTCATGCGGGTGGTCGACGACATGGTCGAGACGATGTACCAGGCGCCCGGCATCGGTCTGGCTGCACCACAAGTCGGCATTCAAAAGCGGTTCTTCGTCTTTGATGTTGACGATGGTCGGGGACCTCAGACCATCATCAACCCGGTCATCAGTGAGTCGCGAGGAGAGTGGACCTTCGAGGAGGGCTGCCTCTCGATTCCTGGGCTCTTCTTCCCCATCGTGCGTCCAAAGGAAGTGCTGCTGACGGGCATAGATCTCCACGGCAACGAGGTGTCGATCGAAGCCGACGAGTTGCTCGCTCGCGTCTTCCAGCATGAGATGGATCACCTCGATGGAAGCCTGCTGTTGGATCACCTCGATGAGGACCAGCGGAAGCAGGCCATGCGCGAGATCCGTCGGCAAACTCTCGAACTACCGGAGGCCTGATCTCGCGTCTGGCCTTCCTCGGCACCCCCGATGTCGCGGTGGTGGCGCTGCAAGCACTCGCCGCGGCTGACCACGACATCGCGCTCGTCGTCACGCAGCCAGATCGGCGCCGTGGCCGGGGGAGTGCCACCTCGCCTTCCCCCGTCAAGGCGGCCGCGGTCGAGTTGGGCTTGTCCGTAAGCCATCGGGTCGACGACGTGCGCGCCGCGGGCGCGGAGCTCGGTGTTGTGGTCGCCTTTGGCCGCATCATCAAGCCCGACGTGCTGGCCGAGCTCGGCATGGTGAATATCCACTTCAGCCTGCTGCCGCGGTGGCGGGGGGCGGCCCCGGTGGAACGGGCGATCCTGGCCGGCGACGCCGAGACCGGCGTATGCCTGATGGCTGTCGAAGAGGGACTGGACACAGGTGGGGTGTACCGGCAGGTGACGACGCCCATTGGTCCGCACGAAACCGCAACCGATCTGCGGACTCGGCTTGGTCAGATCGGGGCTGAGCTGCTTGTCGAAGCGCTGGACACCGGATTGGGTGAACCCGAGCCTCAAGCCGGCGTCGCGACGCATGCAGCCAAGATCACCTCAGCCGAGCTTGAGTTGCTTTGGACCGAGCCCAACGAGGCGCTGCACCGCATCGTGCGTGTTGGCCCGGCATGGACGACCTTCCGGGGGGACCGGCTGCAGGTGCTCGACGCGCGGCCGACCGCTGAGGGCCCGGAGCCCGGGGAGCTGGAAGGAAACGTCGTCGGGTGCGGGGCGGGCGGCCTTGAGCTGCGAACGGTGAAACCCGCAGGCAAGGGAGCCATGGACAGCGTGGCCTGGCTCAACGGCGCCCGGCCCGGGCCAGGAGAACGGCTCGGGTGAGTCAGCCCGCACCTGGTGGCGCTGCGGCCCGGAAGACGGCAATCGACGCGCTGGTGCGGATAGATGACGGCGCGTACGCCAACCTCGTCTTGCCCGCCCTGCTCGAGAGGTCGGGTCTCGACCACCGGGACAAGGCCTTTGTTACCGATCTCGTCTACGGCACGACCAGGATGCGCCGCGCCGTCGACCATGTGTCGGCCCCGTATGTCCGTCGAGATCTCGACCCGGCGGTGCTGGCGGCCGTGCGAGTCGGTACCTACCAGATGATCTACCAGCAGACGCCGCCCCACGCCGCGGTTAGCGCCACGGTCGAGGCCGTCGAGGGACCAGCTCGAGGTCTCGTCAATGCCGTGCTGCGCCGCGTGGCCCAGGTCAAGCGGCCGCGGTGGCCGAGTGACGCAGTACGCCTGTCGTATCCCGACTGGATCGTCGATCGCTTGATCGACGACCTCGGCCGCGACGACGCGCTTGCCGCGCTCGAGACAATGAATGAACCGGCGGAAGTGAATATCCGGCCGGATGGCTACCGCCAGGACCCGGCATCGGTTGAGGTGGCTCGCCACGTCGGGGCGATGGCCGGTGATCTGGTCCTTGACGTGTGCGCCGGTCCGGGCGGAAAGGCGACGCTGTTGGCAGGCCAGGCCGGTCTCGTGGTGGCTGGCGACGCGCAGGTGCATCGGGCCGCGCTGGTTGCGACCAACGCGCGGTCAACTGGCGTCCAGGTGGCTTGCGTGGTCGCCGACGGACTCCAGCCTCCGTTTCGTCCCGGGTCGTTTGATCGCGTTCTGGTCGATGCCCCGGGCAGCGGGCTCGGCGTCCTGCGGCGCCGTCCGGATGCTCGATGGCGGATGACGCCCGAAGATCTCAACGATCTGGCCCAGTTGCAGCGCGATCTTCTGCGGCAATCGATCGAAGCCCTGCGGCCCGGTGGTTCGTTGGTCTACAGCGTGTGCACGATCACCAGGCAGGAGACCGCAGGCCACGATCGCTGGCTAGCCGCCCAGTACCCCGACCTCCGGCCGTTGCCCCCGCCGACCGACTGGCGGATGGCGGGTCGCGGCGGGCTGCTGCTGCCTCAGGACCGGGGCACCGATGGCATGTTCGTCTTGAAGGTCCACCGAATCCACAAGTGACAGTCGATAAGGTGACGCGGTGGTGAAGATCGCCCCGTCCATCCTGTCCGCCGATTTCGCACTCCTGGGGCCAGCCATCGAGGCGGTTCGACCCGCGGCCGATCTGCTTCACGTCGACGTCATGGACGGGCATTTCGTTCCGAATCTGACCATTGGCCCGCCGGTGGTGGCATCGATCGCTCGCCATACCGACCTATACCTCGACTGCCACCTGATGATGACCAACCCAGGCGACTACCTGGAGGCGTTCAAGAAGGCAGGCGCCAACGGCTGCAGTGTCCACGTGGAGATCGGTGGCACAGGCGCCCTGCTTGACCAGATGGAGGCGCTCGGCCTCGACAAGGGGCTGGCGGTGAACCCCGATACACCCTTTGACGCGTTTGAGCCGTTCCTGGATCGTCTTGATTTGGTGCTTCTCATGACCGTGTTCCCAGGCTTCGGCGGGCAGTCGTTTATTGAGGACGTCTTGCCGAAGATCGCGCAGACACGTGCTGCCCTCGATCAGATCGGGTCGGCGGCCGGGCTGCAGGTCGACGGCGGCATCGACTGCGAAACCGCGCCCCGCGCCGCGGCAGCCGGGGCGGATGTGTTCGTGGCCGGCAGCGCGATCTTCGGCCGGCCCGACCCGGCGGTGGCAGGTAAAGAGATCAGAATGGCCGCCGAGTCGGGACGGCTGCCTTGACCGACGTGGTGCTCGTCGCCGATGACGATGTCGACATCGCCAGGTATGTCGAGTTGAACCTGTCGTTGGAGGGCTTCACCGTGGAGGTGGCCCACGACGGTCGGTCGGCGCTGGCCCGTGCGGTGGAGTTGCGCCCCGACGCGATCATCCTCGACGTGATGATGCCCGGCGTTGATGGCATCGAGGTGTGCCGCAAACTGCGCAGCGATGTACGCACGAGCCACGCAGCCATCATCATGCTCACCGCCCGCTCCTTGTCGGCCGACACGGTGCTGGGGCTGACGGCCGGGGCCGACGACTACATCGCCAAGCCATTCGATCCACCCGAGCTCGTTGCCCGTGTCCGCTCGGCCATTCAGCGAGCCCGCCAGTTGCGCGATGTATCGCCGTTGACCGGGCTGCCAGGCAACACCGACATCACCCGAATGATTGAGCGCCTCGTCGCCGAGGTGCCGCAGTCGTTCGCGCTCATCCATGCGGACATCGACCGGTTCAAGAGCTACAACGATCGGTACGGCTTCCACCGGGGCGACCAGGCCATCCAGGCCACGGCCGAGATGCTGGCCACGATCCTGGCCGAGGGCGAGTCCCAAGTACGTTTCCTTGGCCACATCGGCGGTGACGACTTCGTGATTCTCCTCGACCAAGGCGTGGTGGCCGAGATGTGCGAGCGGATCATCAAAGACTTCGACGAGCTGGCCCCGTCGT
>JBPCMH010000387.1:0-6668 GCA_051002495.1 Acidimicrobiales bacterium | reverse complement strand
GCGGCACAGTCCGGCATCACCGCCGGCGTCACCAAGGCCAGCGTCGCTGGCGGCCTCGTCTCGGTCACCGGCGCCAAGGTCAACCTGTCAACGCTCAGCGCCCCTGGCTCATCTGAGGCCATCCGCTCGGTCACCGTCGGCAACGTGACCGTCGTCGATCTCGGTGCGCTCCTCAAGGGCCTCGGCATCGACCTCTCCACCCTTCCCGTCAGCTCGGTCAGCGCCCTGCTCAGCCAGCTCGGCCTGCAGGACGCAGTGGCAACCGCCACCGGCGTCAACCTGACCGGCACCCTCGAGGGAGCGGTGGCCAGCATCAACGGCGCCGTCACCACCCTCACCGCTCAGGCTGCCGGCGCTGGCGGCACGGTCGACAGCACGCTGTTCGGCGCCCTCGAACTGGTCGGGGTCACCTCGCCGGTCACCGTTGGCGACACGATTGACGCCACCCAGGCAACCACGCTCCTCGCCCAGGTCCAGAACCAGCTGGCCGGGCTGCTGACCACGAGCATCACCCAACTGGCCACCACCCCGCTGTTCCAGGTGGGCGGGGTCAACGTCAGCATGACGACCAAGGCTGTCGAGGACATCAACCAGTCCGTCGCCAACATCACCGGCAAGGTGGGCACGGTCAAGGTCGGTGCCATCGAGTTGCTGAACGGTGTCGACCTCCTGGCTGCGACCGACCGGGTCAACGCCATCGTCACCGACGCCAACGCTCGCATCGGGGCGGCACTTGGTGCGATCAGCCCTGAGCTGGCCGGAGCGGTCAAGGTCTCGATCCTGAGCCGTGACACCTCGGTCACCAAGACCGGCGACTACGTGCGCTCCCTGGCCGGGATCACTGCGGCCACGGCCACGATCACCCCGCCGGCCACGCTGGCTGCGGTCATCAGCACGCTGACCCACGACACCATCGGTGAGGCCATCCTGGCCGCCGGCGGCGCCGTCCCGGCTCTGCAGACCCTGATGAAGGGACTTCAGGACACCCTGACCCTCGGGGCCAGCGTCTTGGCCTCGCCGTCCACGGTGAGGATCGCCCGGGTGCTGAGCGCCTCGGAGTTCAAGGTGCAGGCTGTGCCGGTCACCACCCCAACTCCCGATAGCGAGTTGCCTCGCACCGGTGGCACGTCCCTGCTGCTGCTCGGAGGTGGCGCTGCGGTACTCGCCATCGCTGCCCGACGGCTGCTGCGTTCGTCCGGATTGCGTCACACCAACCGCTGAATCACCCAACAACGATCCGGATAGCGGAAGAGGGGCCTTCGGGCCCCTCTTTCGCGCCCGGGGTTCTGGCGGTGGTGACCCGCAACGGGCGACTGGCGGCGGTCGATCAGCGGCGGTTCAGCGACGGTTGTCGATGGCGCTCTGGTACAGCTCGCGGTAGCGCTCGGCCAGCCGCATCATGGAGAACTCTTCGGCTCGCTCCCGGCCGGCCTCGACGAGGTCGCGGTTGCGGGCGCCGTCGGTGAGCGCCAACCGCAGCGCCGCGGCGAGAGCCTCGGCGTCGTCAGGGGGCGCCATGAGGGCGTGCTCGTCCGGCTTGGCCACGTTGCGGTACCCGGGCAGGTCTGTGGCCACGATGGCGGTACCGGCGGCCATAGCCTCAAGAAGGACCACGCCAAACGACTCACCACGCAGCGATGGGGCGCAGAACACGTCGGCGCCGGCGAGGTAGCGGGCCTTGTCTTCCTCGTCGATCCGTCCGAGCCACTCGATCCGCTCGTCGCCACGATGGAGCTCCTTGAGCTCTTCGGTCTGGGCGCCATCGCCCGCCACCCACACCCGTACGTCGGCGGGAAGGTGGGCCATCGCCCGCAGGAGCACGGCGAGGCCCTTGCGTGGTTCGTGGCGGCCCAGGAACAGGATCGTGGGGGCTTCGGTCGGCATCGGCGTTGCCTTGGCGTACTGATCGATCTCGATACCGTTGAAGAGCAACTCATAGGACCCACCGACCGCGTCGGCCGCGGTCGCCTTGGCATCAGCCGACACCGCGCACCGGATGTCGAGTCGCGCCGCCATGCGCTTCACGATCGGCTTGAGCATGTCGTAGGCCGCACTGGCCCCAGCCCGATGGAACGTTCCCACTTTGGGCGCATCGGCAAAGAGCAACGTCGTCACCGTCGGGCCGGGCACCAAGGGCTCGTGCAGATGAACGACGTCAAAGTCCTCATCCCTCAGCGCCCGAATGGTCCGCAACGCGCACGACGGGTCGGGAGCGATAGGTGCCACACTGCCGTTGGCCGCCAGCGGAATGGACTTGCCGAGCGGGGTCACCCCGGCATCGGTCGGCGGACCATCGGTCGGGGCAAGCACTCGCACTTCATCGCCGAGCAATCGGAGGCTTCGAGCCAAGCCCAACACCTGGCCCTGAACCCCGCCGGGCATTGTGAGGCTGTAGGGGCAGATCAGACCGACACGCACCTACGTCACCGTACTTGAGCGCTCTGAGCCGGCCCTCAGCGCGGCCAGCGCCTCGTGATCACTGGGCCAGTTCGGTTGAAACAGGTGCCATTGCTCGGGCGCTCGGCGGATCAGAACGGCGAGTTCGTCGGCGAGGTGCTGGGTGATCCTGGCCACGTCGTCGCGCAGCTTGCCCTGTCGCTCGACCGGGATGGGCGGGCGCACGATGCCGAAATGGCTCGCGCCCTCGTAGTAGATGGCCGACGGAAGGAGGGCTGCGCCGGTGCGCAGCGCCAGCGTGGCCGGCCCTCCCGGGAGCGTGGTCCGCTCGCCGAAGAAGTCGACCTCGATGCCGTTGCCGGCAAGGTCACGGTCGCACACCAAGCCGACCATCTCACCCGCCCGCAACGCCCGCAGGATGGCGTTGCCCGCCGCGGGGCCGTGCGGCACCACCGTCAGGCCCATGTCGGAGCGCATCCGGACGAACCAGTCGAACAGCTCAGGGGGATCCAGTCGCTCGACCACGACGGTCGCCGGGTAACCGATCGACGCGAACCACGCCCCGCCAAAGTCCCACGCGCCCAGGTGCGGCAAAGCCATGATCACGCCGTTACCGACCGCGGTTGCTTCTTCGACGTACGAGACACCCTCGAACGACATGTCGGCGTCCATCTCTGCGGCCGATTTCGAGACCAGCCGGAACGACTCGAGCCAGTAGCGGGCATAGGAGTCGAATGCCTGTTTGACCTTGTGGTCAAGCGTTGTCTGGTCGATGCCGTCGCCGTACACGCGTCGCAGGTGGCGCTCGATCATCAGGCGCCGGTCGCGCATGCTGCGGGCCGACGCCACCCCCGCCACCTTGGCCAACCCGCGCGCCGCGAGCTCTGGCAACACGTTGGCCACGACCGAGCCGCCCCGATAGAACAGGTAGGGCGCCCGCTGCCTGAGCCGACTCAGCCGCCCAGCACTCGACCGCGCCAGTTGGGGCTCGCCCTTCTCGCCGTCGGTCACGGGTGGCTCAGGGTCGGACGCCACGGCGGGCGCTGCGGCGCGAGCGGCCCTCGCGCGAGCGGCCCTCGCGCCAATGCCCGGATCGGGCGAAGTAGCGCTCTGAGCGGGCGACTGACTCGCGCCAGGCACGCCAACGCTCAACGGTCGGACGAACCGGCCGAGGTGCGCTGGCCTGCTTCCACACCTTGGCGAACCTCTGCACGGCGGTGAGCGCGGTGAGCGCCAGCATCACCCAGAGCACGGGCATCAGGAGCACAGGGAAGGCCAGCCCGATCCCGAGAGCAATGATGCGCTCGGCCCGTTCCATGAGCCCACCCTTGGCGTTGTAACCGAGCGACTCGGCCTTTGCCCGTTCGTAGCTGATCAGTGACGACGTGCCCAAGACGGCGAACGGCAACATCGGCGCCAGGCCACCATCAGTGACCGCGAAGTGCCAAGCGATCCCGCCCAGCACAAGGGCGTCGGTGACCCGGTCAGCGACCGAGTCGAAGAAGGCCCCGCGAGGCGACGCCGTCCCTGACGCTTTCGCCACCGCTCCATCAAGCAAATCGGGCACGGCGGCCAAAGCCAGCAGGACCACGCCAAGCCGGAGGTAGCCCGCGCCGATGAAGACCGCGGTCACGCCGGCCATGACCAGGCCGGTCGCAGTGAGGTGGTCGGCGGTAATGCCGGTGCGCTGGAGGGCGGATCCAACTGGCTTCACGCCCTGCTCAACGCCGGACCGCCAGCGTCCATCGAACAAGTTCGGGGCTCCTCGGGAACTCGAGTTCAGCCGTCACGATACCACCGCATGTGGATAACGTGGCACTCAGTTGACGTCCGACAACCAAGCGAGGTGCCGTGAAGACCTTCCCGCCCGCAAAGATCCGCAACGTTGCCCTGGTCGGACACGGGGGAGCCGGGAAGACGACCCTGGCCGAGGCCCTGCTGTTCAATGCGGGCGTCATCGACCGGCCCGGCCGGGTGGAGGACGGCTCCACGGTGTGCGATTTCGACCCGGAAGAGGCCAAACGGGGCATCTCCATCGGCGTGACGCTGGCGCCGTTCGAGCATCAGTCCCCCAGCGATAGCCAGCCCTGCAAGATCAACTTGCTCGACTGCCCGGGGTACGCCGACTTCCTGCCCGAGACGGAGGCCGCGTTACGCATCGCCGATCTGGCCGTGTTTGTGGTCAGCGCGGTGGAGGGTCCTGAGGTGCAGACCGAGGTGTTGTGGCGCCTGGCCGAATCCCTGCGCCTTCCGAGGTTGATCTTCATCAACAAGGAGGACCGCGAGCGAGCGTCCTTCGATCGTACCCTCGAGCAGTTGCGCGACCTCTTCGGCGAGGGGGTCGCTCCTCTCGAGTTGCCGATCGGCGAGGAGTCAGCCTTCCATGGGGTGGCCGACCTGCTGACCGACACCGCACTCGTCTACGACGACGGCGATCCGACCCATCCACACACCGAGAAAATCCCGGCTGAGATCGCCGAGCACGAGGCTGAAGTCCACGACTCGCTCGTCGAAGGCATCGTGGTGGCCGACGACGCGCTGATGGAGCGCTACCTGGAGGGCGACGAACCGTCGGCCAAGGAACTGGAGGACACGCTGGCCAAGGGGGTCGCCGCCGCGACCACCTTTCCCGTCATCGTCGGTTCAGCCACCAAAGACATCGGTCTCGACCGCCTGGCCGACTTCATCTGCGAGATCGGTCCGTCACCCGTCGACCGCCCACCCGTCTTGGTGGAAGCAGGCGACACTCTTGAGGAGGTGCGCCTCGACCCCGCAGGCGACCCGCTCGTCTACGTGTGGAAGACCATCGCCGACCGCCACGTGGGCAAGGTGTCGCTGCTCAAGGTCGTCTCGGGCACCCTGAAGCCAGACGCGGTGCTGACCAACAGCCGGACTCATCGCGATGAGCGGCTCCACGGCCTGTTCAGCCTGCGGGGCAAGGAGCACGTCGCCGTTGACCAGGTGCCCGCTGGTGACATCGCCGCGGTGGCCAAGTTGGGCGACACCGGCACCGGCGACACCCTCGCCCCAAAGAACATGCCGGTGCGCATCCCGCCCCCGCCGCGACCCCAAACGGCCCTTTCAATCGCCATCGCGCCCCGGACCAAGGGCGATGAGGACAAGCTCATGAGCGCACTCCACCGCCTGCAGGAAGAGGACCCTGCGCTGGCCGTCGAGCGCAACGACGAAACCCACCAGACGCTGCTGTCGGGCATGGGCGAGACGCACCTGCTGATCACCACCGAGCGGCTGCAGTCGAAGTTCGGGGTTGCCGTCGACACCGAACCCGTCAAGATCGCATTCCGCGAGACGATCACCGGCACCGCCGGGGCCGAGGGCAGGTACAAGAAGCAGTCAGGTGGTCACGGGCAGTTCGGGATCGCCACGATCCGGATCGAGCCCGTTCCGAGAGGTGAGGGCATGGTGTTCGTCGACGAGATCGTGGGTGGTGCGATCCCTCGCCAGTTCATCCCCGCGGTCGAGAAGGGGATCCAGGAACACATGACCACCGGGGGTGCGTTCGGTTTCCCCGTCGTCGATGTGAAGATCACCCTGCTCGACGGCAAGTACCACTCCGTCGACTCCTCCGAGATGAGCTTCAGGATGGCTGGGTCGCTGGCCTTCCATGAGGCGATGGCCAAGGCCAACCCGGTCATCCTCGAACCGATCTCGACGTTGGAGGTGTCGGTCCCGCCGACCCAGTTGGGCGACGTGATGGGCGATCTGAACTCCCGCAGAGGACGGGTGATGGGCACGGAGATGGGCGACGCAGGCGACCAGCTCATCACGGCCGAGGTGCCGACAGCGGAGATCACGCGTTATGCCATCGACCTTCGCTCGATCACCGGTGGCCGAGGCCGCTTCACCGCTACCCATTCCCACTACGACCCGCTCCCCCAGCACCTGGCCGCGCAGGTGGCCCGCGACGCGTCCGTCAGCTGAGTTGGGGGGCGGGCTACTGGTACTCGGACCAGTCTTCCGGGTTAGCCTCGACGTGGTCACCGACGATTTCGCCATCGACCGCGTCGACCAGCACGAACCCGCGTTGGGCCGGCGGCTCCTCAGCTGAATAGAGGAGGATGCGCCAAGTCGGGCGACTCATCAGTCCTCGCCAGCCGAGCTGGGCCGAGGCATGCCCAACCGCGAAGCCTGAGGTGCCTCCCGCGATGGCGAGCGCCTGGGTCTCGTCGACCGCCAACGGAAAGCCAGCCCGCCACACGTAGATGCCCACCACGACCAGGGCCATCCCCATGAACAGGAAACCCTGGTTC
>JBPCMH010000386.1:0-3689 GCA_051002495.1 Acidimicrobiales bacterium | reverse complement strand
CCCTCCTGGGCATCCTCAGTGAGCGTTGTCAGTGTGAGCATCGGGTGCAGGGACGCCAGTGCCTCGGCGGCTGATTTGCCCCACACTTCGTAAAACGAGTCTCGTCCGAGTCGCATCACCGCGGGCGACTTCGAGGCGAGCGTCGACGCCAACTCGTCGACCGCCGAATCGAGCTCAGCGACGGGCACCACTCGGGTGACGAACCCGATGCGGTCGGCCTCGGCCGCGTCGACTCGGCGACCGGTGAGCATGAGTTCGAGGGCTCGCTTTGGTGGCATCGAACGTACGAGCGGGACCGTGATCATGTACGGCCAAAGCCCGACGTTGATCTCCGGCGTTCCGAAGGTGGCGTCGTCGGCCGCGACGACGAAGTCGCACGACAAGGCCAACCCCACGCCACCGGCCGGGGCGTAGCCGCGCACCCTGGCCACGGTCGGCTTGCCCAAACCCCACAGGTCCTGGAACAGACCGGCCAGCTCACCCCGGTCATCATGCAGGTCAAGGAACGCAGTGTCGTCAGCCATGGTCCCCAAGTCGGCGCCGGCACAGAAGGCTCGATCGCCGGCGCCGGTGAGCACCAGCACGCGGACGTCGTCGTCGGCCTTGGCCTCTGCCACCCGAGCCCGCAACTCCTTGGTGACCGACCAACTCAACGCGTTGCGCCGCTCGGGGCGGTTCACGGTGAGTCGGGCGATGCCGTCGGCCGCCTCGTAGATGACCTCGTCGGACATGCCCGGACGGTACCGTCTCGGCGTGGGTTTCATCGTTGTTGCCATCGTCGTCGGTCTCGTCATCGGGCTGGTTCGTGGCGGCAGCGTGCGACACCTCGCTGATGTCACCTTTCGTTGGTGGCCAGTCCTTGCTGTCGGCGTCGGCCTCCAAGCCATGAGCTCCTTCGTCAGGGGCGGCACCGGAATTGCGCTCCTGATTGCGTCGTTCGGCCTGCTGCTCGCGTTCGCCGGAGCCAACATCCAGTTCGCCGGTTTCGGAGTCGTCGTGATCGGCATCGCCTTGAACGTCGTCACCATCACGGTCAACGAGGGCATGCCGGTTAGGGCTGAGGCCATCGTGGCTGCCGGCATCGCCGAGTGGTCAGAAGTGCCTGACCTGAACTACGGCACCAAGCGGCACCTCGAGCGCCCCGACGATCAGCTAATGGTGATCTCCGACATCATTCCGGTCCCGGGCCTGAAGCAGGTGCTGTCGTTTGGCGACATCGTGCTCAGCGTCGGCGTCGCCGATCTCATCATGCACCTGCTGCGTCCCCGGCGGCGGCCGCGAGGCCTGCGCACCGAGTTCACACAGGAAGCGTCTGCGCAGCCAGGTAACGGTTGAGCGCGTGGAGCGTGGCCCGAACCGCGGCCACCTCGACGCTCTGGCCCGCGGCGACGCCGTAGCGGCCGCCAGTTTGAGGCGACGTCAGAATCACCACAACGCCTTCGCCAACGGTGTGCTCAAACAGCGCGGTGGCCTCGACCTCAAAGGGGATATTGGCTCCCAGCGCCCGGAGGGCCTCGAAGGTCGCTTCGGCCGCTCCAGAAGGCACGTTCGGACGCCGGCGTCCTGTGCGCTTTTCGCCCTCAAGCGAGAACTGCATTTCGACAGCCGGTCCGTTGTCGTCGGTCACGCCGACCGAGAGAACCTGCACGCGGGCTGGTCGGCTGCCTCCCGCGATCTCCACCGTAAACGGCTCGTCGAGATGAGCCCGGCAAAGCTGCTCGGCGCGCAACCTAGTCTCCGCCGCGTCGGGGGCGCCAAGGACCATCACCTGCACGATCAGCGAGCCGTCGCAGGGCAGGAAGCCCACATAGGCGACACCTGGCAGGGCCCGGAGCTCGAGCTCGAGCGCGTCGTTCACCGGCTCTTCGCTTCGTACAGGCGTTGATCCGAGATGCCGAACAGCGACGCGGCATCGGTGCCGTCCTCGGGCGCCATAGCCATCCCAGCCGAGAGTCCGACCGGACCCTCGGGCAGCGCGGCGGTGACCGCTCGCTGCAGACGGAGCAACAGGCTCTCGAGGAGCGACGGATCCGCGTTGGGCAGGATGAGGGCGAACTCGTCGCCGCCGACCCTGGCCGCAGAGTCGCCGGCGCGAAGGCCGCTACGCAGCTCGGCCCCGACCGCCCGGAGGATCGTGTCGCCGGCCTGATGCCCGAGACGGTCGTTCAGCACTTTGAAATGATCGAGGTCGATCAGGACGAGGGCGAAGCGCCAGCCATAGCGCTCGCTCTGCTTGCACGCAGTGTCGAGCTGTTCGTCGAACGAACGACGGTTAAGCGCTCCGGTCAGTGGATCGTGCAACGACTCGTGCTTCGCGACATCGAGCCGCAACGCGAGACCGCAAAGGTTGACGATGCTGCTGGCCACGCCCTCATCGATCGATCCACCCTTCAAGTGGAGACCGGGCTCCCCGACTCGCACGGCGTCGCGACCCCAAGCGCCTTCGATGGGCATCCGACCCGATCGGAACGCTTGGCGGCCTAGGCGATCATCCTCGAGGACCAACACGGCGTCGTCGACCTCTAGGCGCCCGGCCAGCCGATCGAGCGAGCGATACACGAAGTCGATACCGGACCCGGAAGTCGCGAGGTCTGCGGTGAAGGTCTGCAATAGCAGTTCGGTCCCGTGGTCAATGTCGGTCTTGAGCGCGACCCCGCCCGCACCTTCGCTCGGCGACGCTCCCACTGCGGCGCCAGCGCTCACTCCGACGACTTCGCCCGCTCCGGCATCGACCGGTGCAGGGTCGCGCAAGTCGATCTCATGGAGATCGTCGAGGAGTTGGGCACCAGGAGCCGTATCCAGCGCTGCCTCGTGGGCAAGCGCGACGGGCTGAGGGGCTTGTGCAGCCACCTGCTCTTCCCGCTCGCGACTCCGCCTCCAGAACCTCACTCCTTCAATATTCCACCGCGGAGGGAGAAAATCCTCCTTTGAGTTCCCACGGAGAGTGAAATATCTCAAAGAATTAGTTCTAAGTCAGCGACAATCGTGTGACGGATCGTGGTCGTGGCTGTGGGCCTCGTCGGTGCCCCGGGCGGCCACGGAGACCAGTTCAGCGGAGGCATCGGCGGCTTCGCCCACCAGCTGCTGACGGTGGTCGTGCAGGCGCAGCAACCCAATCGCGGCCCGGCGCTCCTCGCCCTTGGGGTGTCGTTCCAACACCGTCAGGAAGGGGTCACCCGGGCGGGCCTGGCCGGTGACCAGATCGTCGAGGGTGCTGCACACCTTGATCACGGCGACATCGAGGCTGACATCGTTGCCTGGCTGCTGGGTGGCGGCCACCATCTCGGCGAGATCGGCAAGGAACCCGGTTTCGCGGAGCACCTCCTCCCCGGTTCGGGCAACTGCGGCATGGTCGAGCGGCTCGGATCGAGCGTCTGGGTCGTGCATCGAGATGTGGCCGATGTGGTGGAGCCGCGACGCCATCACGATGCGCTGGGTGCGAGGCTCGTCGAAGCCGAGCGCGCCGGCCAACGCCTCCGCGTAGAAGGCCGTGCGAGCGCCATGACCGAGCGGCACATGCCTCGCCACCTCCGGCAGGAGGCTGAGGGCGACGACCGTCTGGGTGTAGGTGCGCCGAGCCTCGGCGAACCGGCGAAAGCTGAACCGGGTGACCAAGAGGGGCACGACGGCCACCAAGCCCAGCCACAGGCTGCGCCCCACACCAATGGCGAGGAGGGCAGCAGCACACA
>JBPCMH010000385.1:0-16366 GCA_051002495.1 Acidimicrobiales bacterium | reverse complement strand
GCTGCGCCGTCATCTTCCTGACGTTGCAGTTGGCCATCCCCCGCCTCATCCGCCTGACCATCGACCAGGCCATCGCCCCGGTCTTCTACCGCGACCACGCCGACGCGATCGCCCGGCAGCAGCGGATCAGCGTCGAGGAAGTGCTGGCCCGCATCCCGGCCGAGCGGCCCCTCATGTTCTTTGTCTGGCTGCTCGTCGGTGTCGCAGGCGCTCGCTTCGTGATCGGCTTCTTCTACCGCTACAACCTGCAGCGCGCCGCGTTCGCACTTGAGTTCGACTTGCGCAACCTCATCTATCAGCACCTGTCGACACTGTCGTTCGGCTTCTTCGATCGGGTGCAGACCGGTCAGCTGATCTCGCGGGCCAACTCCGACATCCGCACCGTGCAGATGTTTCTGATGTTCGCGCCGACGGTCGCGATTTCGATGCTGACATTCGTGTGCGCGTTCGTCCTCATGGCCACGGTGCACCTCGGGTTGGCGATCGCCGCGGTGATCACCCTGCCGGGCGTTTACTTCACCGGCGTCAAAATGCGGGCCACGATGTTCCCGGCGTCGTGGCTCATGCAGGCTCGGCAGGCCGACGTGGCCACCATCGTCGAGGAGAACGTGTCGGGCACGCGTGTGGTCAAGTCGTTCGCCGCTGAGGGCGATCAGGTACGGCTTCTCGCCAAGGCCGCCGAGAGGCTGCGATGGGCCGCGGTGACCAACGTCGACATCAGGGCCAAGTACTCGCCGTACATGCAAAACCTGCCGAGGCTCGGTCTGGCCATGGTGCTGCTGTACGGCGGCTGGCTCGTCATCGAGGGCAGCATCACCGTCGGCGCCATCGTGGAGTTCAACGCCTACGTGGTCATGCTGCAGATGCCGTTCATGATGCTCGGCTTCCTGATGATGATGGCCAACCGGGCCGAAGCATCCGCCGGCCGCATCTTCGAAATCCTCGACGAAGTGCCCGAGATCGTCGACGGACCGGAAGCGACCGACCTGATCGACCCGGCGGGCGATGTTCGCTTCTCCGACGTCACCTTTGGCTACGGAGACGGGCCTGCCGTGCTCAAGGAGTTCAATCTGCACCTCGCGCGGGGCGAGGTGGTCACGCTGGTGGGCCGGACCGGCTCCGGCAAGTCAACCGTCGCCCGTCTGTTGCCACGCTTCTATGACGCTCGCGACGGATCGATCACCCTCGATGGCCACGATGTCCGTTCGCTGACCGTGGCCAGCCTCCGCTCCAGCGTCGGCTTGGTACTCGACGAGCCCTTCCTGTTCAGCGAGACGATCAAGGCCAACATCGCCTACGGGCGCCCAGATGCGAGCCAAGCCGACATCGAAGCCGCGGCCCGCGCCGCTGGAGCGATCGAGTTCATCGACAAGTTGCCGGGTGGCTACGACACCATGGTCGGCGAACGCGGCTACACGTTGTCCGGTGGCCAACGTCAGCGGATTGCCATCGCCCGTACGTTGCTCGTCAATCCCCGCGTGCTGATCCTCGACGATGCGACGAGTGCGATCGACGTGCATGTCGAACACGAGATTCACGGCGCGCTGCGCACTCTCATGGAAGGGCGCACGACGCTGATCATCGCCCACCGCCTGTCCACCATCTCCCTCGCCCATCGCGTGGTGCTCCTCCAGGATGGCCGCATCACCGCCGACGGCACCCACGCCGAACTCATGACGACCGTGCCCGCCTATGCCGAAGTGTTGGCCCACGCCGAGGAGGAATACGCCGAGGCTCACGCACCGAAGCCCGATCCTGAGGACGAGCTACCGCCTCGCATGCGGGTCATGAAGCGAATGATGGAGCAACGCAGCCAGTCCGGAGGTCCCGAGGGGATGGGCGGACCAGGCATGCCTGGCGCTCCGATGGGCGGTGGTGGCGCATGATGTTCGGCGGTGGTGGCGGAGGTCATTGGGGCGGGCGGCCGGGCGCGCAATCTGGGTTGCCGTTCGCCGGCATCCCGCCCGAGATGCTTGAGGGCGTCCAGAAGCTCATCGCCAACGAGCCAGAGCACCCCGAGCCAGACATCGATTTCAGCCACGTCGAACCCGACCGGCGCCCCTTCACGCTGCGCCGGCTGGTCAGGCCCGTCGCCCCCGCCATGCTGTTCGGCGTCTTCTTGGTGGCCCTCGAGACGATCACCATGCAGGCCGGACCGCTCCTCACCCAGCGGGCCATCGACAAGGGCATGACGCTCGGTCGTTTCGACGTTGTCGTCCTCATGGCCGGGCTCTACCTCGGTGCCATCGTGATCAACGGCGTGATCACCGGCTTCCGCGTTTCGTGGACCGGCCGGTTGGGTCAGAAGCTGATGTACGGGTTGCGCATCCGCGTGTTCAGCCACATCCAGCGCATGTCGCTCGATTACTTCACCGCGGAGAAAGCGGGCCGGATCATGACCCGCATGACCAGCGATGTTGAGGCCCTCACCGAGCTCCTCGGTGACGGCATCATCAACTTGGTCGTGCAAGCGTTCACGTTGATCTTCGTTGTCACCGTGCTATTCACGTTGAACGCGACGCTCGCCGCGTGGGTGTTGCTGGCCATCCTGCCGGTGATGGTGGTGCTGACGCTGTGGTTCCGGTCGGCGTCTGAGCGCGGCTACGACGCGGTGCGGGAAAAGATCGCCGACCTGCTAGCCGACCTGCAGGAGAACCTGTCCGGCATCCGCATCCTGACCGCCTACAACCGGCAGTGGTTCAACGCGGTGAAGCACCGCAACGCGGTCGGTGATCACCAGGTGGCCAACCAGTACTCGGCCAAGGTGGCTTCGATCTACGGCCCCGCCAGCGACGCGGTCGGCACGCTTGGGCAGGGGTTCATCCTGTTGGTCGGCGGGCGCATGGTGCTGCGGGGCGAACTTTCCCTCGGTGAGCTAGCCGCCTTCGTGCTGTATCTGTCCGCCTTCTTCGCGCCGATCCAGCAGTTGGTGCAGCTCTACAACCAGTACCAGTCCGGTCAGGCCGCGGTCACCAAGCTGCGGGAGCTGTTGGCATCCGATCCGTCGGTCCGGGAGTCGGCCGAAGCCGTCGACCTCCCGGCTATCAGCGGCGAGATCACCTTCGACAACGTCGAGTTCTCGTACCTGCCCGGCCAACCCGTTCTTCGCGACATCAACCTGACGATCGCCGCCGGCGAGACCTTCTCCCTGGTCGGCCAGACCGGCGGCGGCAAGTCGACCATCGCCAAGCTGGTCACCCGCTTCTACGATCCCGAGCATGGGCGAGTGTTGCTCGACGGACACGACCTGCGAGACGTGACCTTCGCGTCGCTGCGACGGCAACTCGGCGTCGTGCCGCAGGAGCCGTTCCTGTTCGGAGGGTCGATTCGCGACAACATCACGTTCGCCCGGACGGGTGCCAGCGACGACCAGATCATGGCCGCAGTCGAAGCGGTCGGACTCGCTGATCTGGTGGCCCGACTACCTCAGGGACTCGACACGCCGGTGTTCGAGCGCGGTTCGTCGCTGTCATCGGGAGAGCGCCAGCTGCTGGCCCTGGCCAGGGCGTTCCTGGCCGAGCCGAGGGTGCTGATCCTCGACGAGGCAACGTCGTCGCTCGACCTCAAGTCGGAGTCAACCATCGAACGGGCGCTCGACAACGTGCTCGAGGGGCGCACGGCGATCATCATCGCCCACCGCCTGTCAACGGCCATGCGGGCCGACCGCATCGCGGTGGTCAACGACGGCCGGATCGTGGAACTGGGCAGCCACGCCGAGCTCATGACCACCGGCGGCATCTACGCCGGCATGTACGCCCAATGGCTCGAGCACATGGCCGACGACCACGCCACAGACCCCGCCCACGAGCGCGCCACCGACCCGGTCGCCGGCGGCTAGTCGGCGAGCAGAGCGTCGAGGCGGCGGCCGGCCCGCTTGGCCTCCTCGCGCAGGAGGCGGTCAAGGCCAGGCACCCACGTCAGCCCGCTGTAGTGGACGCTCACCAGCAAGTCGGTCCCGTCGCCAGCCGGCGTCACCATGCTCGACAGGACCCAGGTGCCGTGGGTCTCGCCATCCTGCTCGCGCCGCTCGAAGCGAACCGAAGTAAGCGGTTCGTGAGCGGTCCGGACCATGCGTACCTGTTTGCGTCTGACCAACGGTCCAAGGCGGGCCTGCAGAGCTACCTGCCAGGCCGGTCCGGCATCGTCGACGTGGGCGTCAACCGGCTCAGCGGAACCGACGATCCCAAGCCAACGGGGATAGGTGCTCAGATCCTCGACCGCGTCGAACACGGCGGCCGGAGCGGCGATTAAGTGGGCGCAGGCGTCAAGGTCCACGCCCCAGGCTTACCCGGCGGCCGGGGCGGACGCGGTGATCGTCTCGAGCGCTTCGCGCAGGCCGTCAGGATGGGCCTTGTCCGCGACGGCGACTGCTCCGGCGTCCATGGCTTCCTGGCGGACGGAGTCGAACGAGGAGAAGACCACCACCGCAGTGTCCGGCGACACGCCATGAAGGAGCGGGATGGCGTCGAGGCCGGACAAGCCGGTCAAAGCCACATCGATCACCACGACCTCGGGCTTGATCATCTCAGCGACGCGGACGGCATCGGTCGCCATGTCGACCTCGGCCGCGACCGTATAGCCGGCGCTTTCAACCACCAATCGGGCCAGGTGGCGCGCCACGCTGTCGTCGTCGCAAATGACTGCGGTACCGGGCATACAGGGATATCGGCCTGTTCGGGCCGTCACCTGAGTGTCGGCAAAGAAGGTTCAGCGAAGGGCAATCCGGCCGGTCCCCGGAACGGTGGTTCCGATGACGGCCGCGTCGTGGCCCGTTGCCCGCAGCGCGGCGACCGCCTTCTCGGCCTCGGACAGGTCAGCGCCGAACAGGAGCCCCCCAGAGGTCTGAGCATCGGCCAGCAGGTGCACGCTGGTCGGGTCGGCCGTGCCGCGGTCGAGGCGGTCGGCCACCCACTCCAGGTTGCGCCTCGACCCACCAGGCACTCCCCCGGCTGCTGCCAGTTGGCGGGCACCGGGGAGCAGCGGAACGGCCGACACGTCGAGGGTCACGTCGATCGCCGACCCTTCTGCGGCCTTGGTCAGATGTCCCAGCAGCCCGAAGCCGGTGACGTCGGTGGCTCCGGTGGCACCGGCCTGGATAGCCGCCGCCGCCGCATCCGCGTTCAGTCGCGTCATCGAGGCGACCGCGGCGGCCACGACATCCTCGGTTACCGACCCGGCTTTGATCGCCGTCGAGATCACGCCAATGCCCAGCGGCTTGGTGAGCACCAGCGCTTGGCCGGCCTTGAAGCCGGCATTGGTCAACAGCTTGTTCGGATCGACCTCGCCCACCACGACCAGTCCAAACTTGGGCTCCGGATCATCAACGGTGTGGCCGCCAACGATCGGGAAGCCAGCCTCATCCCCGGTGTCTCCCGCGCCTGCCAGCACCTCGCCGAGCAGGTCGAGCGAAAGCTCATCGCGGTTCCAGCAAACAATGTTGAGCGCGAACAGCGGCCGACCGCCCATGGCGTAGACGTCAGAGACGGCATTGGCCGCCGCGATCCGGCCCCACGTGCGAGCATCGTCAACCAACGGCGTGATGAAGTCGGTAGTGACGACGAGCGCCCGCGTGTCATCGAGCCGCCACACGGCAGCGTCATCGCCGGTTTCGATGCCGACGACCAATTCAGGATGTTCGGACGGGGATATGCGGCGCAGCACCTGCGCCAACTCGCCTGGGGCGAGCTTGCAGGCTCAACCAGCCCCGTGGCTGAACTGGGTCAGCCGTCGATGAGAAGCCATCGGCGTGAAGTGTACGGCCGCGGAAATCGAGACGAATGGTTCAGATCAGGTTCGGGCCCTGCCGACTGAGATGCGGGGCGTGGCATCACGAGGAGACGTGTCGGTCTGCTGGAGGGATGCCACGCCCCTTTGCGCACCCCAATCGCTTGGCTAGCGACCGAGCGTGTCGACCACAGCCCGGGCCCAGAGCCCGTAGCCCTCAGCGGACGGGTGATAGTCATCGGCGGCGAAGTACCGGTCGGTATCATCCCTAAACGCGGGACCGGTCGTTGCCGCGATCGGTACGTACGTGGCGTTGCTCGCCTCCGACGCGATGGCACGAACCTCACGATCAAGCCGCCGTCCGCGCCAACCGGCGACCGCCCGAAGCGGTTGGGCCAACCTCGGAGGCGCACCCATGTCCGGCACGCCAAGCATGACGATCGGCACCTCGTGCCCCAGTCGTGACCGCAGGCCGCCGATCAGGTCTCGGTAGGTGCTTCGGAACGAACCCACCGACGTGAGGTGAGTGACGTCGTTCGCCCCGATGCTGATGAATACACGAGCGACCCGGCCGACGGCGATGCCTTGGAGCTGCGACAGCTGGTCGCGCACCGCGTCTTCGATTGTGTCTCCGCTCACCGCCAGCACAACCAGCGAGCCCTCCTCCGACTCCAAAGCCGCCACCTGGAGCGGAAGCGCGTCGGCAGTACTAGAAACGCCAACGCCAGCCGCGGTCGAATCCCCGAGCCAAAGAGTGACGGGCCCCGGTGCGGCCTCGAACGTCACGCCCACGCCGCCCGGCGGCTCCTCGGGTTCCGGTCCGTTCCTCGCGATCAGCACCTCGACGCCAAGCACGCCGACCACAAGGGCCGGCACACCCAGAACCACAGCAGCACGACGAGCGAACGTCACTTCAGTCAGTCCTTGCCCTTGTCGCCCTTCTTGCCCTTGGCGTTGGCTGGAGGGGTCTCGGTGACCGCTGGTGCAGGTGCAGGGGTCTCGGCGGCCGTGGCGGGCGGTGCTATGGGAGCCGGATCAAGTTCACCCTGACCACCGACCGCCCAGGCGGTCATCACCAGGAGCCACAGCATCAGCGCGCCAGCGCTGGCGACCGCGACCCGTCGTCGGTTGGCGGGATCGAACAACGCGGGAAACGCTCCAGTGACCTGCGTGGCGCCAATCGGAATCGCCACCGTCGCGTCGGAATCTGCGGGAGATACCGCGACCTTGGGTCTGCTGGCCCGTAGGCCAACGGCCATCTCAGCGGCTGAATCGAACCGGTCTTCGGGGGCCGGAGCCATGGCGCGGTCGACTGCTCGGGTGAGCGTCGCCGGAAGATCGGGCCGAATCTGCTCGAGTGGCTTGGGCCGCCGGTTCAAGACCGCGTGGGCAACCGCGGCAACGGTCGGGCCCTCGAACGGCTTGCACTTTGCATAGCCCTCATACAAAACAACACCCAAGGCATAGACATCACCGGCGACGGTGGCGGGAGCACCCTCGATCCGCTCCGGGGCGAGATAGGCCGGGGTGCCAAGGATCAGTCCCGTCGCTGTACGGTCGCCGTCACCGTCACCGTCGACGCTGGTAGCAACGTCAAGGTTGGTGGCGATGCCGAAGTCACCGAGCTTGGCGCTGCCATCGGCCGTGAGCATGATGTTGCCGGGCTTGACGTCGCGATGGACCACGCCGTGGTCGTGGGCCGCGGCGAGAGCGTCTGCCACCTGCATGCCGATGTCGGTCAGCCAGCCGTCGGCCATCTCGCCGACCTCATACCGGTCGGCCAGCGTGTCGCCCGGGAGGTGCTCCATCACGATAAACGGCTGGCCGTCGAACTCATCGGTGTCGAACACGCGCACAATGTTCGGATGGTTGAGTCGTGCTGCCGCTTGGGCCTCTCGGCCCAGTCCATGGGACAAGCCAACCGGAAAATGGCCTCCCGGTCGTAGGACCTTGACGGCCACCGCACGGTCGAGCCGCTCATCCCAGGCTGACCACACCTCGGCAACGCCCCCACGGCCGACAACCTCGTCAAGGCGGTAGCGGCCGCAAAGCAACGTTGAAGCATTGGGAGGCACGGGGTTCGTGTACCCCTTCATTGGCGGGCTCACCCCTCCCCGTGGCGACTGCGTCCGTCGTTCTGGTTCAGTCTCAGCCTGTGACAGCACGTCCAGAGACGGGTGCATAATCGATCTGTGACTCGAGAACCGGTGTTGGGCATCCTTTGTCGCACGAGCGTGAGAGTTGCGCGGTATTCGGATCGCGAGACGCTGTTGTCATGGCGGCGCACATGGGCGGGACCCGAACGGCCGTCGAACAGTGGCCGCTGCACCCCAGGAGACGCCCCAGTGATGCTCACGCAGGGACGCGCCGACCTTCTCGACACGTATCCAAGCAACGGCGAGCAGCCGACGCGCACCCACGACATCGGTGGTCACACAGCCACGTACTTTGAGGGCGGCGCGGCTGGAGTGACGCGTGTCGCGTGGCAGCAGGGTGAGCGCGGGTTTGTCCTCGCGTCAATGCCGGGATGCGTTGGTGACACGCCAGCGTCCGAGCAGACGCTCCTGCGAATCGCCCGGTCGCTCACCACGCCGCCGTGAGTCCCCGCGCCAAAGCGTCGCCCCGGACGAGGACAAGCCCCGATCGACTCGTCGCCTTCGGTCGTTCCAGTTCACAGGGACATCTTGTGGTGGGCGCACGGGGACTCGAACCCCAGACCTCTGCCGTGTGAAGGCAGCGCTCTAACCAACTGAGCTATGCGCCCGAAGCGTGGTCACTGTAGTGGCTCTGCGCGAGGGCAGGTTCGGGTGGACCGAGCGGTGCGCGTAACGATGACAGCAGACCAATCGGGTGCCGTGCCGGGTGCACGAGCATGCGCATGTTGGCCAGGTGCGCGCCGATATGGCAGCCGGCGGCCCAGGTGAGCGGATCGCCTTCCGGCACAGAGACCGCCACCCTCGACAGGCGAAGCAGCCCCCATAACCGGCGGGGGACGACCACCGGCCCGTCGCTTCGGAGCTGGACCGAACGCATTGGAACCAGAAACGGCAGGGTTGGCCCGAAGGGAACGCCGACGACCTCGACACCCCTTTCCTCCCAGTGCATAGAACGGGCCGGACCATCGGCCGACCACCGCAGCGTGCCGAGCTCAGCCGGGAACCCCCAGTTGCGCTGTCCGCCGCGCCTGGCCATGGGTTGACTCACCACCGAGATGATCGAGGCCAGCCCCGGTCGCAGCCCGACTCGCGCCGGCACCGCCACCGTGAGCTCGTCATACGGACCGACGGGCGAGTCGACGTACCGCACGGCGATCACCATCGCCCGTCCGATCGACGGCTGGAGTTCGGCGGGCAGGCCGGGCGATCGGCGCGGCCGGCCAGACGCCCTCACCCAGCCCACCACCGCCTCCCCGGCCAGCCGCCATGGCGCGTGAGGTGGAAGCGCGGCGTCCGATGGCTCAGCGGGTGGCTCGTCGGCGGGCATCGTTGGTCAGTGCACCGGGGGTCGACCGACCTCGCTGAACGCGTTCTCCAGCGCGGCCATCGCCCGCAGCACAACCAGGTCGCCGTGTTGAGGACCGATCAGCTGCAGCCCCACCGGCAATCCGGTCGAACTGAAGCCCGCCGTCACCGACCCGGCGGGCGAGCGGGTCATGTTGAAGGGATAGGTGAACGCAACCCAGTTCATGGTCTCAGTGCCGTTGACTACTCCCCCGCGTCCGCTCAGCGGTGCCACCGCGGCCGTCGTGGGCGTGATGAGCAACCTCACGTCGTGGAAGAGATCGACGAGGCGGAGGTTGAGATCGTGGCAGGCATCCTCGGCCTTGATCAGGTCGATCGGATCCAGATTCGCGCCGCCTTCGGCCAACATCCGGAGCGTCGAGTCGATTCGCTCGTACTGGGGCGTACCCCGGAACTCAGCGAGCGTGCGGGCGTGGTACGCGCCGGTGAGCGTCAGCCACTCACCAACCGGATCAGCATCGAAGACGCCGTCGAGCTCGACCACCGTCGCGCCGAGATCGGCCAACTTCGCGACCGCCGCCTCGCAAATTCGGAGTACCTCGGCGTCGACATCGGCGTAGCCAAGGGTGGGCGACCAGGCCACTTTCATCGGTAGGTGGGGTTGCTCGATGGCGGCCTGCCACGACGGCTCCGGCATGGGAAGCACACGCAGGTCGGTCGGGTCCGGTCCGATGATCGAGTCGAGGGCGAGCGTGGTGTCGACCATGGTGCGAGCCAGGACGCCCTTCGTGGACAGGTGGTGCCAATCAGGAGCGTGGCCACCGCCCGACGGGACTCGACCCAGCGACGGCTTGAACGCTGGCAGCCCGCAGAGCGCGCCGGGAATGCGGATCGACCCGCCACCGTCGGAAGCCGTCGCCAGCGGCACCATCCCCGACGCCACAGCCGCGGCACTACCGCCGGAGGACCCACCGGGTGAGTGATCGAGGTTCCAGGGATTGCGGGTCGCACCGAACACTGGGTTCTCGGTGTCGCCCTTCCACCCAAGCTCTGGGGTGTTGGTCTTGCCCACGACGATGCACCCGGACTCCTTCAGCCTGGCCACCAGCACACTGTCGTCATCGGCCAGCGGACCATCGGCGAACACCGGCGAACCTTTCGTCGTTCGGAACCCGGCGGCGTCCTCAAGGTCCTTTACCCCGATCGGGATGCCAGCAAGCGGGCCGGGATCTTCTCCCGCTCGAACCCGTTCGTCGATGTCTGCCGCGGCCTCCAGGGCAGCCTCGGCGTCGACTGCTACGAACGCATTGATCTGACCGTTCAGCGCCTCGATGCGCTCCAAAGCGTGCTGGGTTAGGGCCTCAGCCGACACCTCACCGTTGCGCACCGCATCGGCAAGGCCCTCAATCGTCGATTCAAAGAAGTCGATGGTCATGCATCCCCTCCGTAGTGGCGGAGCTCGACAACGTTGCCGTCGGGGTCCGTGACGTACAACGAACAACCTTCGCCGCGAGCGCCCCAGCGCGTCGCTGGTCCGTCGACGACATTGAATCGACCGCTGGCGGCAAGAGCATCGAGATCGGCGGGGGCGATGACCAAGCAGAAGTGGTCGAGGTTCTTCTCGCCGCGTTCGCCTGGGAACAGGTCGATGACGGTGCCCTCATCGACCCGAACCGACGGAAAGAAAACCTCGCCCCGCCTCCACTCGTCCGCTCGCTCCACCTCCAAGCCGAGCTCCCCCGAGTACCACGCCAAGGAGCGTTCCACGTCGGGGGTCACGAGCACGATGTGATCCATGCCCTCAACCTTGATCATGCCGGTCACTCTAGGGACGGAGTGGCGGTGACGCGGGCGGACGTCCACCGGCGGTTCGACAGCTGCAGCGGGCAGCGGACAGGATCGTGGGGTGATCACCGACATCGACCTCGACCACGTGGCTGTTGCCGTCGAAGAGCAACGACTGGCCTGGCCTCGCTACGGCGGCCATCTCTCCGGTCGCTGGCTGGGCGGTGGGGGGACTTCCGGTTTCTGGTCGGCCCAGGTCACCTACGGCAACGGGATGAAGGTCGAGGTCTTGGAGCCATTCGAGGTCGAGCAGAACGACTTCCTTCGTCGCTTCCTCGACCGGTCCGGGCCAGGCCCGCACCACCTCACGTTCAAAGTGAAGGACCTGCGTGGCGCCTTGGGTCTCGTCGAGGAGGCCGGGTACCGACCAGTCGGTGTCAACTTGGACTCGCCATGGTGGAAGGAGGCCTTCCTGCATCCGAAGGACGCGCCCGGGATCGTCGTGCAGTTGGCGCAGTCGGACGAGGGAGGTGAGTGGGGTGAGGACCCGACACCAGACTGGTTCCCCGCTCCTCGCACGCCGGACGCCGCCGTCCTCGTCCACGTCACGCACGCGGTGGCCGACATGAACGAAGCGACCGCGCTTTTCGTCGACTTGCTTGCCGGCTCGACGGTGGCGAGCGGCGATGAAGACGGCGTACGTTGGATCGACTTGGCCTGGCCCGGACCGGGGCGCGTTCGCCTGGTCGCTCCCTCGGAGACCGAGCCGTCTCCCGAACTCGTCGCGTGGATCGACGATCGGCGCGGCCGGTTGCACCACCTCGCCTTCGCGTGCAGCGACCCCAGTGGCGTGCCGGGCGCTGTTCCGGTGCGCACCGGCGTGCACGAGATCGCTCCCGAGGACAACCACGGCGTTCGGCTCCTCGTCGCCGCGGACGACACCCCGTTTGCTGCTCCCGTCATCGGGTAAGTACGCCAACGCACATCCCCCCGAACACAGAGGAGATACACCATGGGCGAGAAGACTGACGACATGAAGGGCCGGGCCAAGGAAGCCGCCGGCGACCTCACCGACAACGACAAACTCAAGCGCGAAGGCAAGCTTGACCAGGCAAAGGGCAAGGTCAAGGGAGCCGTGGATGACGCCACCGACAAGGCGAACGAGGTTCTCAACAAGCACTGAGGTTCTTCAACACGCGAGATCGACGAGGGCCGCCTGCGGGTGGCCCTCGTTGCGTCTCGGCGTCGGCTCCAATCGGCGTCGTTCGACAACGGTCAGCGAACGCGACGCAAGGCCCAGCCCAGCGAGCCCAGCGCCAGCAAGATCGCCGGGATCAGACCCACCGAGAGCAGGCGAAGGAACCGAAGACGGCTGGCGGTCAGGTCGAGCGGCCGGACCGGGGCAAGGTTGACCGCCACCGAGACCAGGTCATCGTCGACGGTCAGCCAATCGACAGCACGAATCAGCAGCGACTGGTTGCCGGCCTCGCTCACAAAGTCATTCGACGCGAAGTCAGCGTCGGCGGTCACCACCAATCGGGTCCGGGTCACCGCACCGTCAACCGAGGCTGAGCGATCGGCCGCCGCAACCAACGTGATAGGGCCCTGGAGGTCTTCTCCCTGATCGAACACCGGTGTCAGCGGCTGGCGCTCGAGGTAAGCCTCAGACGTCGTGGCCGCCACCGCGGTAACGGCCAACCCGTTCTCCGCATCTGGCGTCGTGATCAGCGCTTGCGCCCCCGGATAGAAGGTCGGAGCCAGGCGGCGGCCAATCGGGTTCGTCGTCCGGTAGTCGAGCACGATCGGGCGCGTCGGGTCGTTGGGGAAGCGGTGGTCCGCGTCGAGTTCGAAGACGATGCCGCGGTCGACGCTGATCCCGTATGCACCCAGGATTGGGTCCCAGTCAAACGACGCCGCCGGGTCGGTGAGGACGAGCGCCCGGCCCCCGGCCGCGAGCCAGTCCCGCACTGCCTCCGCCGCCTGCTCGGATAGCGGGGCGGTGGGTCCGGCCACCAACAACACGTCGCAGCGTTCCGGCACGCCCGACCCGACGAGCAGGTCAGCGTCATCGACGACATGGCCA
Source organism: Acidimicrobiales bacterium (assembly GCA_051002495.1). Taxonomy (GTDB): domain Bacteria; phylum Actinomycetota; class Acidimicrobiia; order Acidimicrobiales; family CADCTF01; genus JBPCMH01. The sequence goes on along the minus strand of JBPCMH010000385.1, from coordinate 3,313 downwards.
CCCGCCTCGAGCGCCACGCTCAACCCCGACAGCCCCGCGCCGCCGGTATCGGTGCGGCTGGGCTCGCCGTGGCCGGTCGTCAGGCAAACGACGGGCACTTCATCCCGCAACACCCGTGCGATCGCCGCGGTTACGTCCTGCTCGGTCGGCCCGGAAGCGACCTCGACACGTCCGGCTCGGCGAACTGCGAGGCCACCAAAGACGGGATCGACGCCGAGCCGACGCATCTCGGCCGGCGCGGCGTCAGGATCCCTTACCGCGAACGACACCAGGTCGCTGGTCTTGCGGTACCGATCCAACAGGCTGCTGACCGGCACGCGGGCTGGGTCGTCGCGGCCGACAAATGCGGTAATGGAGATGGGTTCCTCGATCGATTCGACGACGGCAACAGATGCTTCGCTCAACGTGAGCGCGTCACCGGTCGTCAGGTCGAACAGCCGCCGGTTGTCGTCGGCCACCAGCACGGCACCGACGGTGAGACCGACGACGGCCGCGAGCGCGGCGAGTCTGGCCGCCCCAGCCAGGCTGCCGACGACATCGCTCCGCGGATGGGCCCGGCGTCGTGCGACCGCGACCGCCGCCAACACCACAGCGCCCAACGTGACCGACACGAAATACACAAGGTCGGCGATGTCGATGCCCCCGGCGGCGAAGGTCCGCAGCCGCTCGCTGAACGACACACGGGCCAGCACGCCGCCGAGACCAGTCGCGCCAGGAGCTGCGGCCGCGAACCAAACCATGAGGCCGAGCAGGAATGCGCCAGCCGCGGCCAAGGACTGCGACGACGTCAGAGCCGAGACCAACACGCCGACGCCGGTCAGCGCGCCCGCGAAGACCACCAGCCCGACCGCACCTGTCAGCACCGGCCCGGGGTCGAGGTTGGCTGCCCGCTCGATGACCACAACGGTCGCAGCCATGGGGGCCAGCACTGCAACCACGCTCGACCACGTGGCCAGCCACTTTCCGACCGTCAGGCCGCTAACTCGAACGGGTACGGCAAGCAGTACCTCAAGGGTCCCGTTCTTGGCTTCTTCGGCCACGGTGCGCATGGTGAGAACCGGAACAACAACCAGGAGCAGAAATGCGGCCAGCGGCACCGCGGGCTGGAAGAGCGCCTGCCGCCTGGCCTCCAACTCCGACACGTAGAGCGCGCCCCACAGGGCGTGGAAGAGCGCGCCCATGACCCAGGGGACGGGCGAGGTCCAGATAACGGTCAGCTCTTTGCGGAAGGTCGACAGCATCAGCTGAGCTCGGCCTCGCCGACGAGCCGGAGGAATCGCTCCTCGAGCGCGGCAGCATCGGTGACCGCTTCGTCAGCCACGACGCGTCCAGCCGCCATAACCACAACCCGATCGCACACCGCGGCGGCCTCGGCGAGGAGATGGGTGGAGAACAACACAGCCGCACCATCGCTGGCCAGTGACTGCAACAGCCGGCGACAACTCACCACCTGCTGCGGATCGAGGCCTTGGGTCGGTTCGTCGAGCACGTACCCAGGCGGCCCGCCGAGCAACGCTTGAGCCCAGCCGACCCGCTGGTACTGCCCCCGGGACAAGCGACCAAGAATGCGCGCCGTTAGGTCGCCGAGGTCCAACGCCGTGGTGACCCGATCGACCTCGGCTCTTGACGCTCCCTTTTGTTGAGCCAGGTAGCGCAGGTAGCCGCCGACGGTCAGCGAGTCATAACCCGTGAACCGCTCGGGCAGGTAGCCGAGACGACCGTCCACCCGAATCGTTCCAGCCGATGGCGTCAGCAGCCCGAGCAGCATCCGCAGGACGGTTGTTTTGCCTGCCCCATTTGGCCCGAGCAGGCCGACGACCTCACCCGGGGCAACCTCGAACGAGGCGCCGCGGACAACCTCGGTTCCTCCGAACGAGCGGTGGAGCCCGTCGGCCCTGATCATCCCCCGGCGGTGGAGGTGGCTGGAGCCGGCTCAGGTTCCTGGAGTGGGCTTCCGCCGATGGCATCCAACTCGTCGACCGCCCGACCCCGCGCTGACTGCAACAGACCGGCCACACCGCCTCGCGCCCTGGTGAGCACGACGATGAGCAGGATGCCGGTGCCGATCGGGACGATCCATTCGTTCTCGAACTCCACGAGGTCGGGCAGGGCAAACACGACGAAGGCCCCGAGGATCGCCCCGTTGATAGAGCCCAGGCCGCCGATCATCACCATGGCAACGAGGGTCAGCGACAACGCCGTGTTGAACTGACGCGACTGGACGCTACCGATACCGGTGGCGTAGATCGCCCCGGCCAGCGCGGCCATGCCGCCGGAGACGGCAAAGGCGACGAGCTTGTACCACGTGAGCCCGACACCAAAGGTGGCCGCGGCCTTCTCGTTCTCCCGCAGTCCGAAGAACCCCCGGCCCGTCCGGCTGTTGCCCAGATTGCGGGCGACGACGATCACCAGGATCAGCATCAGCAACGCGAAGAAGAACAACGGCCGGTTGGTCGGAGAATCGAGATCGAACGGGCCAAGCCGAGGCGCGTCGAGCCGAACTCCCGCGGAGCCGCCGCCCACGAAGTTGCTCCGGAAGATGAAGAACTCCGCGGCCAGGTTGAAGGCCAATGTGGCCACCGCGAGATAGAGACCGCGGATGCGCAGCGCAGGCAATCCGATCATCAGACTGACGACCATCCCGATCAAGACGGTGAGCGGCAGGGCGATCAGGTACGGCACGCCGACGCGGGTGTACAGACCGGCCATGGCGAAGGCACCAACACCCACCAAGCCCCAGTGTCCCAGGGAGATCTGCCCGGTGTAACCCATGAGCACGGTGAGGCTGACCCCAACCATGGCGAAGACGACCATGTCGACGAGGATGTCGTTGGTCTTGGGCCCGGTGACAAGACTGAACAAGCTGAGTTCGAGCGCGATCACGATGCCCAGCCAGCGCGTGCCCTTGTCGGCCAACGATCCCTGGAGCCGCACCGGGAGCTGACGCAGCGTCGGTATGAAGGCCACCGTGTCCTCGGTCTCCTCTCGGGCGCCGAACAGCCCACCGGGCCGGAAGATGAGGATGACCAGCACAAGGCCGAAGAACACGGCTTCGGCAACGCCCTGCGCCTGGAAGAGGTCAGACAGGATCGACTCGGAGACGCCAACCACGATGCCACCGACGATGGCGCCCGGGAGGCTGGTGAGACCACCGACCAAGGCCGCGGCCAGACCCCGCACGAGGAAGCCTGTCGACAGCAATGAGATGTCGAGGGTCTGGCGGCTCTCGGCCACGAGCAGCCCGGCGATGCCGGCGAGCACCGACCCTGCTATCCAGCTGAAGGCCGACACGCGGTTGACCGAGATCCCGAGC
>JBPCMH010000384.1:0-2752 GCA_051002495.1 Acidimicrobiales bacterium | reverse complement strand
GGGCCACGCTGAACTATGGCCACACGCTGGCGCATGCGCTTGAGACCGCTGGCCATTACGACCTGTTCCATGGCGAGGCCGTGGCGATCGGCCTGCAGTACGCGGCCAGGCTGGCTCGGCACTTGGGGCGGATCGACGACGCCCGCGTCGAAGAGCACCGCCGTGTGGTGAAGGCTTACGGGCTGCCGCTCACCCTGCCCGAGACCGCCGATGTCGGTCCGCTCGTCGAGTTGATGGCCCGGGATAAGAAGGCCGTCGACGGACTGACGTTTGTGCTCGACGGACCCAACGGCGTCGAAGTGGTTCTGGTTGAGCCGAGCGTTGCCGCCGCTGTTCTCAAGGAGATGCGATGACCGAGACCGTCCTGCTCCTCTCCGGACCCAACCTCAACCTGTTAGGGGTGCGGCAGCCGGAGATCTATGGCACGACGACGCTGGCCGACGCGGTGGCCGTGGCCAGCGACGCCGCGGCTGCCGCGAGCCTCGCCATCGAGCACATGCAGTCGAATGCCGAGAGCGATCTTGTCGACGCCGTGCACGGGGCACGAGGGCGGTGCGCCGGGATCATCGTGAACGCCGGCGCGCTCACGCACTACGGGCTGTCGTTGCACGACGCGCTCGCCGCCTTCGATGGCCCGATCATCGAACTGCACTTGTCGAACCCCGCGGCCAGAGGCGAGGACTTCCGGTCGGTATCGGTGATCGCCCCTGTCGCCACCGCGGTGATCGCCGGTCTGGGCCTGACCGGCTACCGCCTCGCCGTCGAGGCCATGGCCAGCCTGCTTGATCAGAACAAGCCTCCTGCCTGATCAGAACAAGGGGTAGGCCCGCACCACCCATGGACCCACGAAGACCGTGAGGATGGTTCCGGCGGCGAGGAATGGCCCGAACGGCACCCGGTCCTTGCGGCCTTTGATGCCGGTGACGATGAGGCCGATGCCTACGACCGACGCGAGCAGGAAGCTGGCGAAGAGGCCCACGAACACCAGCGGTAGGTCGAGCCAGCCCAGGTGCAGCCCAAGGAGGGCGGAGAGCCGCACGTCGCCGAAGCCCATGCCCTTGGGTGAGATGAAGTGGATGAGGAACAGCAGCCCGAACGCGATCAGGGCGCCGAGCCCGGCCTCGACCGCTTGGTCAGGCTTGTTGTCGGCGATGGTTGCGAGGCCGAGGAGGGCGACGCCGAGGCCGCCGAGCACGTAGATGATCTTGCGGGGCAGCAGGAAGGTGTCGAGATCGATGAACGACAATGCGATCAGGCCAGCCGTGAGCACCAAGAAGGCCGGCAGCGCCCAGTCGGCCCCGAAACGCAGCGCGATGGCAACGAACAGCGCCGCGGTGAGGGCCTCGACGAGCGGATACCGGGCCGAGATCGGCATGTCGCACGTGCGGCACCGGCCCTTGAGCAGCAACCACGACAACACAGGGATGTTGTCGCGCTCGGCGAGCTGGGTTTCGCACCCCGGGCAGCGGGACCGAGGCTTCACCACCGACAGTCCTGCCGGCACCCGGTAGATCACCACGTTTAGGAACGAGCCCACCGCCAACCCGAAGAGGCCGCAGGCGACGACAAGGAGCGCGAGCACGCCCGGACGGTAGCCGCCCGCCCCGGACCGGTGATCGATGGTAGGCCGCCCGCTTTGACACCAGGAACGTAACCAATTGCATGCCAATTCTGGTGTCAAAGCGGGGGGTGGGGGGTGGGTGGTGGGCGGAGGGGGGTGGGTTACGCTTCGTGCGTGAGTTTCGTGGATCTTGCTCCGATGGACGTGGGTGGCCGCCTGACGCGGCTGCGGGCCCTGCTCGACGGCGCCGGTTGCGACGGTCTGGTGGTCACCAGCCTCGTCAACATCCGGTACCTCACCGGGTTCACCGGGTCGGCCGGAGTGCTGTTGGTCCTGCCCGACGAGGTCGTGCTGCTGTCGGACGGCCGCTACGCGACGCAGGCCGCCGAGCAGCTTGGGCAGGTCGGCGTTGAGGCACGGATCGAGATTGGGTCACCGGAGGAGCAACGGGCATCCGGGGCCGCGGCGGGCAAGGGCGTCGGCCGACTTGGGCTGGAAGCGGGTCACGCGACGTGGGCGCAGCAGCGGTTGTTCGCGACCGAATGGTTCCCCGGCGAAGAACTCGTCGCGACCACCGGACTGGTGGAGGGGTTGCGCCGCACCAAGGATCTCGGTGAGGTGGCCCGAATCGAACACGCGTCGGCCATTGCCGACGGTGCGCTGGCCGAAGTGCTGCCCCGACTGGCCGACGGCCCGACCGAGGAAGAGGTCGCGGCAGAGCTCGAATACCGGATGCGGTTGGCCGGTGCGTCCGGACCGTCCTTCGAGACCATCGTCGCCTCGGGGCCGAACAGTGCCAAGCCGCACGCTCGACCGACGTCGCGCAAGGTCGAGCCCGGCGAACTGGTGGTCATCGACTTCGGCGCCCTCGTCGACGGTTACCACTCCGACATGACGCGAACGGTCTGTGTGGGGGAGCCGACCGATCCTGAGTTGCGGAAGGCGGTCGGGGTGGTGGCCGAATCCCAGGCGGCCGGTGTCGCCGCGGGGCGGGCCGGCGTCGACGCCCGGGCGGTCGACCAAGCCTGCAGAGCAATCATCGCCGAGGCCGGGTGGGCCGATGCCTTCGTCCATGGCACCGGGCACGGCGTTGGGCTCGACATTCACGAGCCGCCGATCTTGGGAAAGACGGCCACTGCTACGCTCGACACCGCTTTCGTTGTGACCGTGGAGCCGGGGATCTACCTCCCG